>JACRIZ010000083.1 GCA_016235765.1 Rhodocyclales bacterium
GATCGGTCACCTGGCCGAAGTCCTGGAAATCATTATCGGCAAGTCCGGACTCCTCGAGAGCGATGATCTCTCGCAGGCGGAAAAGGACACGCTCCGAATCTTCCTGGGCGACGTATCGGCCGTCCGGAAGATCAAGGCGTCGCATGCATAAGCCTGGCAGCCGCCCTTGACGCGCCATCGGCGATATGCCAAAAATGACTTGGCGGGTTTTGCCTCGTCGAGAGGAGATAGCGCGTGGCCGCGGCGTTGAAGGACGATCTCATGGCAGTACTGGAGGACCGGTTCGCCAGGAACATGGGGCGCCATGGCGGACTCGACTGGAGATCGGTTCAAGCGAAATTGGATGCCAGTGCAGCGAAGCTCCGGGCCGTCCATGAAATGGAGCGCACCGGCGGAGAACCGGACGTCATTGCCCATGACATGACGACCGGCGAGATCACTATCTGTGATTGTTCACCTGAAAGCCCTTCAGGCCGGCGCAGTCTTTGTTACGACCGCGGCGCCCGGGAGTCTCGGAAAGAGAACAAGCCCGGCGGCAGCGCGATCGAAATGGCTGCGTCGATGGGAATTGAGCTGCTGACGGAAGAACAATATCGGGAATTGCAGAGACTCGGAGAATTCGACAGGAAGACTTCAAGCTGGGTGCAGACACCGGCCGGCATCAGAAAGCTTGGCGGTGCCCTCTTCTGCGACCGCCGCTATGACCATGTATTCGTCTATCACAACGGCGCCGAATCGTACTACGCTGCCAGAGGATTTCGCGGACTACTCAGAATTTAGGCACGGACCCGAAAAATCCGCCCTCAGGGATTGCGGCAAATCCCGACCGTCGCCTGCCCGCGCGCCCCGCAAGGCGTCGCGGTGCCGGGATCGGGATGCGGCGTGCCCTCCTCGTCCATGCGCGCCGCAAAAGTCAGCCATGACGACACGCCGCGGCGGTCGATTTCCATGCGCAGCAGCCAGCCGAGCCTGGCTTCGGGCGCCTCGAAGCCATCGAAGACGAAGTTGCCGAGGCTGTAGATGATCGGCTTGCCGCGATAGACCTCGGCGCCCTGGGTGACGTGCGGATGGCCGCCGACCACCGCGTCGGCGCCGGCGTCGATCATGGCGTGCGCCAGTTGCCGCTGCCGGGCGTTCGGACCGTCCTCGTATTCCCAGCCCCAGTGCATGAAGGGGATCACGATGTCGGCGCCGGCCGCGCGGGCGGCGCGGATGTCGGAGATCACATGGCTGTCTTCGCTCCAGGCGATGCCGGGATAATCGGCGCCGGCCTCGAAGGCGCGCGGCAGGAATTCGTCGTAGCCGAGCACGGCGATGCGCAGGCCCTTCTGCTCGATCCAGAGCGGCGCATGCGCCTCGACCAAGTTGCGGCCGCCGCCGAAATGACGGATGCGCGCGCCGTCGAGCACGGCCAGCGTTTCGAGGAAGGCGGCACGGCCGTAGTCGCCCGAGTGGTTGTTGGCCACCGAGACGGCGTCGAAACGACCCTTGAGCACGCGCACCGCGCGCGGGTCGGCGCGAAAGGTGTAGATCTTGGTCGGGATGGCCTTGCCCGTGGTGGCCAGCGGGCATTCGAGGTTGGCGATGCGGTAGTCGGCATCGGCCAGCAGCGCCGCGAACGGCGCCAGCGGATCGCGCCCGGCGGCGACGACCTTGCCCGGCCCGTCGTCGAGCATGACGTCGCCGACGAAGACGAGACGCACCGGCTCGGCCTGCGCGAACGCCGGGAGCAGCAACAGGAACAGGAACGCGAACCTCATGGCCGCAACTCGCACCAGTACTGCAGTTCGGCGCCCAGCGAGGGCTCGAACGCGGAGTGGAGGCCGGTGAAGCCGTAACGGCCCTTCGGCCCGACCGTCTTCGGCAGCGGGTACGGATAGGTGGCCTGATGAATGAGCGTCGCGCCGTCGTCTTCGGCGGCGTAGGCGTAGACCTTGATCGAGGCCAGGTCGCGCGGCTCCTTCTGGAACACGACGCGGAACTTGAGGTGCGAACCGACCTCGACCGCGGGCGCGGTGTAGGGCGAGGCGACCGGTTTGGCCACCAGCACCTTCGGCTCGCCACCGTATTCATAGTGGCAGGCAACTTCCTGGGCGCAGGCGGCACCCGGGAGCAACAGCAGGGGAAGATGGCGGATCAAGGCGGCAGGCTCGGACAAGGGGAACGCCATGCTAACCGAACCAGCCGTGCAGGAACCAGCCGCCCGGCGCCTTCAGTTCGCGGAACACCCAGGCCCAGCGCTGGTCCTGCGTCAGGGCGATGAAGTAGTCGCGGCGGACGTCGCCGACGCCTTCCTCATGATCCCACCAGCCGGATTCGATGCGCTCCGGGCCGGCCAGCAGGCGCAGCGGGCCGCGCCGATGCGGCCGGCCGGCGATCTCGGCCAGCGACTCGGGCCGCGCCAGCAGCCAGAACGGGCGTGGCGGCGTTGCGGTTGGAATCGAACCACCTACGGGCGCCTGGCGCGTTGCGCATTCCGGCCTGTGCTCCGCCACCGGTGCGATGCCGACCACGCGCTCTTCGCCCAGCCGCGCGCGCAGGCGCTCGATGAGCGCCGCCATGCCCTCCTTCGCACCGCCCTCGTCGAACAGGCCGCCGCTGCTGCCGGCGAGCGACTCGACCGAGTCGACGACGAGGCGCAGGCGTTCGACGGGTGCGGTGAGTTGCAAACGTTCCAGCCGTTCGCGCAGCACGCGCTCGAAGCGATTGCCGTCGCGAGTCGCCTCGGCGAAGCGCAAGAGCAGCGACGTCGCGCCCTGCCGATGCACCAGGTCGAGCCGGCATTCGCGCAGGCCCGCCTGGCGAACGTTCAACCAGCCGGCCAGCGCGCCGGTCAGGCGGCGCGCGGCGAACAGCAGCATGGGCGCGTTCTCCACCGCCGCCGGCAGTTCGATCTCCTGCTCGAAACGCAGCGGGAAGACGAAGTCGAGGCGCGGGTCGGGCGCTTCGCCGTAGGCGCGGGCGAGCATGGTCGCGGCCGGTTTGCCGATGCGCCGGGCCAGTCCGGCAAAAGGCAGCCGGCGCAACTCGCCAAGCCGGCGCAGGCCGAAGCGGGTGAGCTTCTCGGCGACACCGCCGGGCCATGAGAGATCGGGAATCGCCAGCGCGTCGAGCGAGTCGCCTTGTCCTTCAGCCAGCCAGATGGCGGCCTGCGGCGTGGCGGCGACGGCGATGCGTGCAGCGATGCCCTGCTCCGTCAAGCCTTGGGCTACCTGCTCGCGCAGCACGTCGAGACCGCCGAACAGCCGCAGGCAGCCGCCGATCTCCAGCAGCAATGCGCTGTCGGCGAGACTCACCCGGGGTGTGAAGCGCCCCGCCCAACAGACGAGGCTAGGCGTGGGCGGGTTGTCGGTGAGCCGGACGGCCAGCCAGAGCGGATTCATGGCGACGGAGGCGCGCCGGGCGCGGCAGGGCCAGCCGGATCGTCGCGGCCAGCGGCGGACCGCGCCGCTTGAGGATGCGCACGGCGAGTTGCCCATCCGCGCCGGCCAGTTGCAGACGCAGCGGCGCGGCGGAGGAATCGACCGCCAGGCGCGTCGGGCGGAACAGGAAGGCCAGCGCACCGCCCGTCACGGCCGCCACCTGCAGGCGGCGCAGCGCGCGGGCATCGGCATGGGGCAGCCAGCCGACCACGGCGCGCGGCGCGCCGCTGACCAAGGCCTGCTCCATGGCCCACAGCGCATCGCGCCCCGAGGCCGGCGAAACCACGGCCAGGCGGGCCAGATCGACGCCGGCCGCCGCCCAGGCCGGCGCATGCAGGGGATGCGGCGGCGCCACCAGCAGCGACCAGCCACCGCCTTGCCGGATGTTGGCCAGTGCAAAAGTCAGCAGCGACAGCTCGCCGATGCCGGTACCGTCGACCAGCAGTTCGGTCAGCGCGCCGCGCGGCCAGCCGCCGCCGGGCAATTCGGCGTCGAGCGCCGCGCAGCCGCTCGCCACCGTCGGCAACGGCGCCTGCGCCAGCCGGTCGCCGCGCCAGATGTCCGGCCGGGCGAGAATATCGGGCATGGCAGCGGGCAGCATGGCGGCCGTGCCCATCACAAGGGCTTGCCGCCGCGGATCAGCCCGACGGCGAGGCCCTCGATGGCGAAGTCGTGGCCTTCGACGGCGATCGGCTCGTAGTCGGGGTTCTCGGGCAGCAATTCGATGCGCCGGCCGGTGCGCTTCAAGCGCTTCACCGTTACCTCGTCGTCCAGCCGCGCCACCACCACCTGGCCCGAGCGCGCTTCGTCGGTCTTGTGCACGGCGAGCAGATCGCCGTCGAGGATGCCGGCATCGACCATGCTGTTGCCGCGCACCCTGAGCAGGTAGTCGGCGCGCGGCGAGAACAGGTTCGGATTGACCTGCACCTTGCCGAGCTGGTTCTCCACCGCCAGCAGCGGGCTGCCCGCCGCCACCGAGCCGATCAGCGGCAGGCCGAGCTGTTCGACCAAGCGGATGCCGCGCGCCGAACCGGGCTCGAGGACGATGACGCCCTTCTTGGCCAGCGCCCGCAGGTGGTCCTCGGCGGCATTGGGCGAAGCGAAGCCGAAGGCGCTGCAGATCTCCGTGCGCGTCGGCGGCGCCCCCAGCACTTCGAGCGAATTGCGGATGAAGTCGAGGATTTCCTGCTGCCGGGGGGTGAGGTTGTCGGCCATGCCTGTCTCCTTGTCAGTAACTGTATTCTTATACAGCTATCGAGCAAAGGCAAGCCCGATGAGGAACCGGCATCCCGGTTCCTCGTGTAAGATTTACCGGCCGGCCAATACTGTGACGATCCGGAAGGACGATCCAGGTGCATGTCTATCGTTCGGGAGGGAACGAATGCGACGCCGCCAAGCCCATCGTGCCAGACCGCGAGACCGTGTGAGCGTTGCGCGCCTCCCTGCCAACCGGAGCGGCGCATGACCGCTAGCGCCGTCAAGCTCGGCCTGATGCCGCCGCTGACCGGCCTGGTGGGCATCTATGGCGAGGAGATCAGCCGCGCCGCGGCCATCGCCTGCCGCGAGATCAACGAAACCGGCGGCATTCTCGGGCGTGAGCTGGAACTGGTGATCGAGGACGACGGCAGCCTGCCGGAAAGCGCCGTGGCGGCGGCGACCCGGCTGGTCGACGAGCACCGCTGCACGGCGATCATCGGCAATCTGCTCTCGAACTCGCGCATCGCGGTCGCGTACCGGGTGGCGGAGCCGCGGCGGATTCCCTACCTCAATTTCTCGTTCTACGAAGGCAGCATCCTCAGCCGCTACTTCTTCCACTTCGCGGCGCTGCCCAACCAGCAGATCGACCGCATGATTCCGTATATGCGCGGCAAATTCGGCCCGCGCATGTTCTTCGCCGGCAATGCCTACGAGTGGCCGCGCGGCTCGATCGCCGCCGCGCGCAGCGCGCTGTCGCAGGCCGGCGGCGAAGTCGCCGGCGAGAAATACCTGAAGCTCGGTTTGGCTGCACAGGACATCGACGCGCTGCTGGACAGGGTCGCCGCTGCGGCACCCGACGTCTTCGTACCCTACTTCGCGGGCGACGACCAACTGCGCGTACTTACCCGCTTCACCGAGCGGGGCCTGAAGTCGCGCATGGCCGTCGTGATGGGTCATTTCGACGAAGTGATGGCAAGCCGGCTACCGCCGGAGGTGCGCGAGGGCCTGTATTCCAGCAACACCTACTTCATGAGCGTGGATACGCCGGAGAACCGGCAACTGCTGGCGCAGTTGGCGGCTTGGCCGGGCGTCGCCGGAGTCTGGCCCAAGGGCAATGGCATCGTGACCAACTTCGGCGAAGGCGCCTACCTCTGCGTCAAGGCATTTGCGACCGCGGCCAGGCGTGCCGGCACGCTTGACACCGAAGCGATCGTCGAAGCCCTTGCCGATGTCGAGTTGACCGGCCCGCAGGGCAAGGTCCACATGGATCCGGCAAGCCACCACGCCCGGGTGAATACCTGGCTGACCCGTTGCGAGGCCGACGGGAGTTTCACGGTGGTGGAATCCTTTGGCGCCATCGCGCCAGTGCTGCCGGAGCGCTACCGGCACCAGGCCATCGGGCCGGCGGCGACGTTGGAGGATGATTTCCGCCTGCAGGCCCGCGTGCTCGCCGCGATGTCCGAGGCGGTTCTTCTGGTGCGAGCCGACGACCTGCGCATCGTCTACGCCAACCCGGGTGCGCAACGCCTGTTCGGCTACGAGCCCGGCGAGTTGCTCGGGCGCTTGGTCGGCAGCCTCATTGCGCCGGACGACCAGAAGGAGAGCAACTCGACGATCCTGGCGGCGCTGGTGCCGCGCGGGGCCTGGCAGGGCGAGATCCGCAATGTCCGCAAGGATGGCAGCGTGTTCTGGAGCGCGCTCTCGATATCGACCTTCACCCACCCGGTCCACGGTGAAGTCTGGCTGTCGGTGCAGTCCGACATCAGCGAGCGCAAGGCGCTGCAAATGGAACTCGACCGGCACCGCCACCACCTCGAGGAACTGGTGGCAACGCGCACGGCGGAAGTCGTGCGCGCGGCCGCGAATACCCGGCAATTCGTCCGGCAGGCGCCAGTCGCCATCGCCATGTTCGACCGCGACATGAATTACCTCGCCAGCAGCGACCGCTGGGTTGCGGATTACGGTCGCGGCCATACCGACCTGGTCGGCCTCAACCACTATGACATCCATCCCGACCTGCCCGCAGAATGGAAGTCGGTACACCAGCGTGGCCTCGCCGGCGAGACCGTCAGGAGCGATGCCGACTGCTGGATACAGGCTGATGCCAGTCGACACTGGCTGCGCTGGGCGGTGCAACCGTGGACCCAGCCGAATGGCGACATCGGCGGCATCATCATGTCGGCCGAGGACATGACGGCGGCAATGCTGGCTGCCGAGGCGCTGCGCGAAAGCGAGGAACGACTGCGACTCGCGCTGGGCGCCGCCCAGGCCGGAGCCTGGCGATGGGAAGTGCCCTCCGGCGAGATCTATTGGTCGCCGGAGAACTTCAGGCTGCATGACATGGATCCAGCAGGCGCGTCGCCGACTTATGCGGAATGGGAAACGCACGTTCATCCCGACGATCTCGCCGCCAGCAACCAGGCAGTGCGCGACGCGCTGGAGGGGAGGACGCCGGAGTTCCGGTCCGAGTTCCGGCTGATCCGGCCCGACGGCGGCCAGCGCTGGCTGCTCAGCCTCGGTCACGTGGAACGCGGCGCCGAGGGCGCGCCGCTGCGCATGACCGGCATCAACCTCGACATCACGAACACCAAGACCCTTGAAGCCGGGTTGATCGAGGCGCGCAACGCGGCGCAACGGCTGGCACAGGCGAAGAGCGAATTCCTGGCCAACATGAGCCACGAAATCCGTACGCCGCTGCACATCATCATCGGCCTTGCGCACCTGCTGCGCCGCGATATGACCGATCCCGGAGCCTTGCAGCGGCTCGACCAGTTGAATTCGAACTCGGACCACCTGCTCGGGATCATCAACGACATTCTCGACCTCTCGCGGATCGAAGCGGGCCAGACGACGCTGCACTGCCGGGCGTTCGATCTCGCCACCGTGATCGAAAAGGTCGAGGAGATGCTGCGCACGCAGGCGCAGGCGAAGGCGCTCGACGTCTCGGTCGCGGTGGCGCCCGCGGTGCGCGCCTTGCGCCTGGCTGGCGACGCGCTGCGCCTGACCGAGGTCCTCATCAACCTGCTGGGCAATGCCGTCAAGTTCACGCCCAGCGGCAGCGTCCGGCTGGCCATCGACCAGGTTGCCGATTCCGCGACTGACGTCACTCTGCACTTCGGCGTCGCCGACACCGGCATCGGTATCGCCGCGGCCGACCAGGCGCGCCTCTTCCAGCCGTTCATGCAGGCCGATGCCTCTTCGACGAGGCGGCATGGTGGTACCGGCCTCGGGCTGGCCATCAGCCAGCGCCTGGTGGCACTGATGGGCGGTAACATCGATGTCGTCAGCGCGCCCGGAGCGGGTAGCCTGTTCGGTTTCGCACTGACTTTGCCGCGCGCCGGTGAAACGGCGGAGGAACTCGAACCCACGGTAATCGACCTGGAGCACCGGCAGGTGCTCCTGGTCGAGGACCATCCGCTCAGCCAGGAAATCATGTTCGAGATGCTCGAGGACATGGGTTGCGACGTCGATGTGGCCGGCGACGGCCTGGAGGCCGTCGATTGCGCCAGGAGAGGCGCATACGACCTGATCCTGATGGATGTGCAGTTGCCGGGGATGGATGGCCTGGCAGCGACACGTGCGATCCGCGCCCTCCCTAGACACGCGTCCACGCCGATCGTCGCGCTGACTGCCAATGCGTTCAGCGAAGACCGGCAGCGTTGCCTGGACGCGGGCATGAACGGCCACATCGGCAAACCGGTGACACCGGAAAGCCTGTCGGCCGGCCTTGGCCAGTGGTTGCCGGGACTGGCGCGGGAACCCCGCCCGATGTCCTCGTGCGACGGGGAACTGAGCCGCGCGCTGGCTGCGATTCCCGGCCTCGAACCCGGGTTCGCGATGTTGGGCCCGGCGGCTAACCCGCAGGAACAGGTGCGGCTGCTTGGCCGTTTCGTCGACATGCACTGCGAGGACATGTCGCGACTGCGGCAGCACCTTGACGCGGGTGAACGCGACGCGGCACGGCGCATCCTGCATGACCTCCAGGGCGTGGCGCCGACCATCGGCGCTCGCCGCATCGGCAGGCTTGCGCATGAGATCAGCCTGGGCCTGCGCGCGGACAAGGATGCTGCCGAACTCGATGAACAGATAACGAACTGCGCGGTAGCGCTGTCAAGCCTGGACGCGGCAGTTCGCGCCCTGCCCAAGATTGCCGCGGACGCGGCGGCATCGCCCAGGTGATCGTCGCGCGCCGCCCGGCGAACTGACATCGGCACTCTGTCAGACCAGCCACTGCATCCCCCACAGCACCGCAAACCCGCAGCCTATCGTCAGCAGGATGTTCCTGCGCCAGACGGCGACGGCGATGGCGACGAGGCCGGCCCAGAAGCGGGGATTGTCGAGGCCGAGGCTGAGTTGGCCGGCGACCAGCAGCAGGTCGGGGGCGATCAGCGCCGTGAGCGCGGCGATGGGCACATAGGGAAGAATGGCGACGAACCAGGATGGCGGGCGGTAGCGGCCCGACATCGCGATGAATGACAGCCGGGTGGCGAAGGTGATCAGCCCCGCCGTGGCGAGCACGAACCAGAGGTTCATCGCGCCGGCCTCCCCGGCCACAGGCCGGCCAGCAGCAGCGCGCCGAGCGCGGCGCAGAACAGGCCGAGCTTGTATGGCAGGCCGGCGAACAGCACGGCCGATCCCGCCGCAACAAGGGCGACGGCGACGCGCCGCCGGTCGGTGAGCAGCGGCACGACGAGGGCGATGAAGGTGAGCGGCAGCGCGAAGTCGAGCGACCAGTCGTTGGGCAGCCCGGCGCCGAGCAACACGCCGATGAGGGTGGCGACCTGCCAGCCGGCCCAGAGGGCGAAGCCGGCGCCGAGCAGGATCCAGTGCGCGAACGGGCTGCGCGGTTCGGCCAGCAGATGCGGGATGGCGGCGGCGTAGGCCTCGTCGGTGAGGAAGTAGCTGAGCAGCAGCTTCCAGCGCATTGGCAGGTGTTCGAGCACAGGCGCCACCGAAGCGCTGTAGAGCGCGTGGCGCAGATTGACGAGGCCGGCCGCGCCGACCATCAGCAGCGCGGGCGCGCCGACCCCGACCAGTTGGGCGATCAGGAACTGCGCCGAGCCGGCGAAGACGATGGAGGACATCAGCACCGCCGCCAGCGGCGGAATGCCGCTTTGCAGGGCGACGATGCCGTAGATGACGCCGAAGGGCATGACGCCGAGATGCATGGGCAGCAGCGCCCGCACCCCCAGCCAGAAAGCGGCGCGGCGCCCTTCCATCACCGTCGGGCCGGCGCATTCACGAGCATGATGCCGGCGACGACCAGCAGCGCGGCGAGGCCGAACTGCGCGCTCATGCGCTCGCCGAGCAGCAGCACGCCGAAGGCGACGCCGAACAGCGGCGTCAGGAAGGAGAACACCATCAGGCGGCTGGCGAGGAATTTGGTGAGCAGCCAGAACCAGGCCAGGTAGCTGGCGAAGGCGACGATGACGACCTGGTAGACGAAACCCAGCAGCACCGATGGCGAGGGATCGGTGATGCCGTGCTCGCCCATCAGGAAGGAGGCGGGCAGCACGATCGCGGCGGATACCGCGAGTTGGTAGAGCAGCACGCGGGCGGCATGGATGCGGGCGAGGCCGCTGGCGCGGATCACCACGGTGGTCGCGGCCCAGAGGACGGCGGCGAGCACGCCGAGCAGGTCGCCGAGCCAGAAGTCAGCCGCGGTGTGACCGGAGGGAATCCCCGTGGGAACACGCCACATGTTCTCGGCGAAAGCGACCACGATACCGACAAAGGCAAGCGCGACACCGAGACCATGGCGCAGGCCGATGCGTTCGCCGGGCACGAACCAGTGCAGGCCGAGTACGGTGAAGCACGGCGCGGTATAGAGGAAGACCACCATGCGCGAGGCATTGGTGTACTCGAGGCCGGCGTAGATGCAGACGAATTCCAATGCGAACAGCGTGCCGGCCAGCAGGCCGGGGCGCAGCGAACCGTCGGCGCGAAACAGCGGGATGCCGCGCAGCCGCGCCCAGCCGAACACCAGCACGGCGGCGATCGCCGAGCGCAGGCCGACCTGGAGGACCGGGCTGATGCCGGCCAGCGTCAGCTTGATCGCCACCTGCTGCAGGCCCCAGATGGCGCACAGCACCACCATGATGGCGAAGGCGGCGGGACCGGGCGCGATTCGATCGGTCATGCGGGTGCGCCTCCTGGCGCGAGGTCGCGGCAGGGCTTGCCGCAGCCGCGAAGATTACAGCAGCGCCTGCCCCAGCCACCAGGCGATGGCGGAAATCAGCGCGGTGGCCGGAATGGTCAGGATCCAGGCCCAGACGATGCCGCCGGCGACGCCCCAGCGCACGTTGCGCGTGCCGCGCGTGGAACCGACGCCGACGATCGCGCCGGTAATGGTATGTGTGGTCGACACCGGGATGCCCAGCGCGGTCGCCATGAACAGCGTGATCGCCCCGCCCGTTTCGGCGGCGAAACCGCCGACCGGCTTCAGCTTGGTGATCTTCTGGCCCATGGTCTTGACGATGCGCCAGCCGCCGAACATGGTGCCGAGGCCCATGGCGATATAGCAGGAGGCGATCACCCAGGTCGGCACGGATTCGTTCGACTGGGAAATGCCCGCCGCGATCAGCAGCATCCAGATGATGCCGATGGTCTTCTGGGCGTCGTTGCCGCCGTGGCCCAGGCTGTAGAGGGACGCCGAGACGAGCTGCAGGCGGCGGAAGCTCTTGTCCACCTTGCGCGGCGTCGTTCGGTGGCAGACCCAGGCAACTGCCACCATCAGCAGCGAACCGAGCGTGAAACCGAGCAAAGGCGCGATGAAGATGAAGGCGACGGTCTTGCCGATGCCGGCCCAGATCAGTGCACCGGTGCCGGATTTCGCCAGCGCCGCGCCGACCAGGCCGCCCACCAGCGCGTGCGAGGAACTCGACGGAATGCCGTAGTACCAGGTGACGAGGTTCCAGACGATGGCGCCGATCAGGGCGCCGAAGATGACGTAGTGGTCGACGATGCTGGGGTCGATGGTGCCCTTGCCGATGGTGCTCGCCACCTTCAACTGGAAGACCGCGACTGCCACCACGTTGAAGAACGCCGCCCAGGCCACCGCCTGCTGCGGCTTCAGGACGCCCGTCGAGACGATGGTGGCGATGGAGTTCGCCGCATCGTGGAAGCCGTTCATGAAGTCGAAGGCGAGCGCCAGTATCACCAGCACCACCACCGCCGTCAGACTGATTTCGATGCCCGACATGGATCAGGAATTCTCGAGAACGATGCCTTCGATGATGTTCGCCACGTCCTCGCAGGCGTCCGTGATGGTCTCCAGCAGTTCGTACATGGCCTTCAGCTTGATCAGTTGCCGGGTGTCCTGCTCTTCGCGGAACAGCTTCGCCATGCCGGTGCGCATCGCGCGGTCGGCATCCGATTCCAGGCGGTCGATTTCCTCGCAGGTCTTGAGGATCGCCGAGGCGTTGTCCATGTTGTTGAGCAGCAGTACCGCCGACTTGACGCGTTCGCAGCAGGACACGCAGATGTCCGAGAGATGGCAGGCTTCCTGCGTCAGCTTGCGCACGTCGTAGAGGTACATCGACTGCGCCACGTCCTGGGTCAGGTCCAGGATGTCGTCCATGCGGGTGATCAGTTTGTGGATCTCGTCGCGGTCGAGCGGCGTATTGAAGGTGGTGTGCAGCAGGGCGACGGTTTCGTGGGTGATCTTGTCGGCGCGGGTCTCGATCTGGTCGATCGCCTGGGTATGAAGCATGGTGTCGCCCTTGCCGTCGACCAGCGCATCGACCAGTGCCCCCAGTTCGCGTCCCCCTTGGGCAATCAATTCGGCATGTGCATTGAAAAGATCGAAAAACTTCCCTTCCTGAGGCATCAAGCGAGAAAACATGGGATCACCGGCTGTAACAAAACTGTCGCATTCTAGCAGTCCGCCCCACCGCCGGCCGGGTAAATGCGAACTGCTAGAATGGACTCCTCATCGCATCGGGCCATCCTCGGCCCGCCCCAGGCAACATCATGAAACGCAACCGTTTTTCCCGCCGCAGCAAGCAGAATCCCGCCACCGAGGAACTGGTCAGACTGACGGCCAACCTCGCCCAGTCATCCAGCCGCATCGAGGACGAATTCTGGCTGAAGCGCCTCGCGGCCGCCGTCGACCGGCTGCTCGCCGACGCCGACGACGCCACGCTCAACGGCACCCTCGACCACCTCTACGGTGCCGGCGGCCGTGCCTACGACGAGTTGGCCGACATGGTCGAATCCTGCTGCGAATCGCGGCGTCCGGATACCACCCCGGCCCAGGATGTGGTGCTGTTCGCCGCCCCCTTGCTGGCCTGGTCGCGCTTCGTGATTCCTTCCGGGCCGATAGCGCTCGACCAGCTCGCCACGCTGCGCGTGCATCTCCAGGCACACATCTTCGCCGCCGACGCCAAGATCGGCCTGGTGGATTACCTCTGGAGCCCCGACCAACTGCCGCAGGGGTATTCCGAAACGGCGCAACTGACCGACCGCCTGGCCAAGGCCGCCTTGCACGCCAAGGACGTCCACCTCGACACCAACGGCCTGCCCGAAACCACCAACTTCCTTTCCGACACCCGCTACCTGATCGGCGCGGTCGCCGCCCCGCGCGGCGCGCCGATGTTCCGCTGGCAGGAAGACGACGGTTCGCGCATCGAAGCCCTCAAGCAGTGGCGCCACCAGGGCGGCGAAGCCTTGCGGCCGCTGCTGCCGGCCTGTGCCATGGAACTGCTGCTGCCCCAGTCGTACCACGCGGCGGCCCGCGAAGCGGACCGCGCCTCGCGGCCGTATTCCCTGCGCGCCGCGGTGGCCTTCCTGCAAACGACGCTCAACGTCGCCGCCAGCGACCTGCGCGCCGTGCTGGCGCCCTACTACGACCGTCAACTCGAGGAGTTCCGGATCGGCTTTTCGCTCAACGATTCCACCGACGTGGTGCATGGTGTCGTCTGGCCGTTGCTGGAAGCCGAGGACGAAGCCGCCGACACGCCGGCGCAGATCGAGGCCGTGCTGCGCGAAGCCGGCCTGCGCGAGGTCATCGGCCTCGACCATCGCTTCCCGATGGAGTATTGCGACGACTGCGGCGCGCCGCTCTATCCGAATCCGGACGGCGAGCCGAGCCACGCCGAACTACCCGAGGAACAGGCCGAAGCCGCGCCGCGGCACCTACACTGAGTAGGGTTGCGGGTCGATGGCCGGTGCCTTGCCGGTCATCAGGTCGGCCAGCAATTTTCCGGTACCGCAGGCCATGGTCCAGCCTAGCGTGCCGTGGCCGGTATTCAGGTAGAGGTTGGCCAGCCGGGTACCGCCGATCAGCGGCACGTTGCTCGGCGTCGCGGGCCGCAGCCCGGCCCAGAACTCGACCTCGTCCGTTCGTACTTGCGGGAAGATGGCATGCGTCCGGCGCACCAGGGCATCGCAGCGCACGGCGTTGATGGACGTGTCGTAGCCGGTGAACTCGGCCGTGCCGGCCACCCGCAGGCGGTCACCGAGCCGCGAGAAGACGATCTTGTGGCCGTCGTCGGTCAGGCTCACGGTCGGCGCGACACTCGCATCGGCCAGCGGCATGGTGGCCGAGTAGCCCTTGGCGGGATAGACGGGAATGCCGATGCCGACCGGCTTGAGCAGCAGCGGCGAGTAGCTGCCCAGGGCAACGACATAGGCGTCGGCCGTCAATGTTTCGCCATTGTCCAGCCGCACGCCGGCCACCCGGTCGCCGTCGCGCAACAGCGCAGCAATGCCCTGGCCGAAGCGGAACGCCACGCCGTGCGTCGCGGCACGCTTGGCCAACGCCTGGGCAAACTTGTGGGCATCGCCCGATTCGTCGCCCGCCGTGAACGTGCCGCCGACGATGGGCACGGTCGAACCGGCCAGCGCCGGCTCGATGGCCAGGCACTCGGCGGCCGTCATCACGACGCGCTCGCAACCATATTCCCGCATCAGGTCGGCCTGCGGAATGGCATGCTCGAACTCGGCCTGCTCGGTGTAGTAGTGCAGGATGCCGCGCTGCTGCTGGTCGTACTCGAGGCCGAGCATCGGCCGCAGCTCCTTGAGCAGCGCCCGGCTGTAGAGCGCGATGCGCAGGATGGCGACGATGTTGGCGCGCGTGCGGCCCGGCGTACATTCGCGCAGGAAGCGCAATCCCCATGCAAATTGCGCGGGATCCGCGCGCAGCCGCCAGAGCAGCGGCGAATCCTCGCGGCCCAGCCATTGCAGCGCCTTCCACGGCGTGCCCGGATTGGCCCAGGGCTCGGCATGGCTGGTGGAAATCTGGCCGCCGTTGGCAAAACTGGTCTCCAGCGCGACGCCGGGCTGGCGGTCGACGACCGTCACCTCATGGCCTTCCTCGCTGAGGTACCATGCCGAGGCAACGCCGACCAGACCGGCACCGAGAACCAATACGCGCATTTGCTGTCCGTTGTCAGGAATCAGTACGAATGGTAACGCCACCATGCCCAAGATCGAGAAAACCAACGCCAACACTTGAACGGCCGCCGAGGCTGCGTTATGGTGCGCGGCCTCTCTGATTCAGTTCGCATCCAATGCTGCCGCCCATCGAACATCGCATCGCCGAAGAACTCGGCGCCCGCCCCCAACAGGTCTTCGCCGCCGTGCAATTGCTGGACGAGGGCGCCACCGTGCCTTTCATCTCCCGCTACCGCAAAGAGGCCACCGGCGGCCTGGACGATACCCAGTTGCGCACGCTCGAAGAACGCCTCGGCTACCTGCGCGAACTGGAAGAACGCCGCACCGCGATCCTCGCCTCCATTGAGGAACAGGGCAAGCTGACGCCGGAACTGCGGAACGACATCGAGAATTCCGATACCAAGCAGCATCTCGAAGACCTCTACCTGCCCTACAAGCAGAAGCGGCGCACCAAGGCGCAGATCGCCCGCGAGGCGGGTCTGGAGCCGCTGGCCGATGCGCTGTTCGACGATCCGACGCTCAGCCCGGAGACGGAGGCGGCGAAGTACGTGAATACGGCCGCCGAGCCGCCGGAAAAGCACGTTCCCGACGTGAAGGCTGCGCTGGATGGCGCGCGCCAGATCCTGATGGAGCGCTTCGCCGAGGATGCCTTGCTGCTGGAAAGGATGCGCAGCCACCTCAACGAGCATGCGCTGATCGTGTCGACGGTCGTTGCCGGCAAGGAGAACGAAGGCGCGAAGTTCCGCGACTGGTTCGACTTCCGCGAGCGCATCGCCGCGGTGCCCTCGCACCGCGCCCTGGCGCTGTTCCGTGGCCGCCAGGAGGACTTCCTGCGGCTCTCGATCAAGACCGAGCAGGAACTGCGCGACCCGCCGGAAAACTCGCCCTGCATCGCCCTGGTTGCCGAACGTTTCGGCATTCGGGATCAGAGCCGTGCCGCCGACAAGTGGCTGCTGGAAACGGCACGCTGGGCCTGGCTGGTCAAGCTATCGCTGCACCTCGAACTGGAACTGATGAACGGCCTGCGCGAACGCGCCGAGGAAGAAGCGATCCGCGTCTTTGCGCGCAACCTGCACGACCTGCTGCTCGCCGCGCCGGCCGGCGCACGCGTCACCCTGGGCCTCGATCCGGGCATCCGCACCGGTTGCAAGGTGGCGGTCGTCGATCGCACCGGCAAGCTGCTCGATACCGCCACGCTCTACCCGCACGAACCGCGCCGCGACTGGGAAGGGTCGCTGGCCGCGCTGCGCATGCTGTGCCGGAAACACGAAGTCGACCTGATCGCCATCGGCAACGGCACGGCCGGGCGCGAGACCGACAAGCTGGCCGGCGACCTGATCAAGCGTCATCCGGAATTGAAACTGACCAAGGTGATGGTGTCCGAGGCCGGCGCGTCGGTGTACTCCGCTTCCGAACTGGCGGCGCGCGAGTTCCCGGAACTGGACGTTAGCTTGCGCGGCGCGGTATCGATTGCCCGGCGCCTGCAGGACCCGCTCGCCGAGCTGGTGAAGATCGACCCGAAGAGCATCGGCGTCGGCCAGTACCAGCACGACCTCAACCAGGGCAAACTGGCGAAGAGCCTCGACGCCGTGGTCGAGGACTGCGTGAACTCGGTCGGCGTGGACGTCAACATGGCCTCGGTGCCGCTCCTGACGCGCATCTCCGGCCTCAACGGCACGCTGGCCGCCAACATCGTCGCCTACCGCGACCAGCATGGCGCATTCAGGAGCCGGGAACAGTTGAAGGCCGTGCCGCGCCTCGGCGACAAGACCTTCGAGCAGGCGGCCGGTTTCCTGCGCATCGTCGGCGGCGACAATCCCCTCGACGCTTCCGCGGTTCACCCGGAAGCCTATCCGGTCGCGGCACGCATCCTGGGCGACATTTCGCGAGGCGCCAAGGTCGATCCGGCGAAGTACACCGACGAGAAGTTCGGCCTGCCGACCGTGCAGGACATCCTGCGCGAACTGGACAAGCCCGGCCGCGATCCGCGCCCGGAGTTCAAGACGGCCAGCTTCCGCGAAGGCGTCGAGGACCTGAAGGACCTGGAGCCGGGCATGACGCTGGAAGGCGTGGTCACCAACGTCACCAACTTCGGCGCTTTCGTCGACATCGGCGTGCATCAGGACGGCCTGGTGCATGTCTCGGCGCTCGCCGACAGGTTCGTCAAGGACCCGCACACGGTGGTCAAGGCCGGCGACCTGGTGAAAGTGAAGGTGCTGGAGGTCGATGTCGCACGCAAGCGCATTGCCCTATCGATGCGCATGGGCGACACGCCGACGACGAAGGAAAAAGTCGGCCGTGGCGTGACCGGAGGGAATCCCCTTGGGAGTACGCCTCCCCGGCAGCCTTCCCGGGCCGCGGCGCGTCGTGAAACCGAGCCCTCAGGCGCGATGGCCGCGGCCTTCGCCAAGCTCAGGCGCTAGCGCTTTTCGCCGACTTCCTTCTGCATGATTTCGCTGAAGCGCTTGATGATCGCCTCCCGTTCCGCCATTAGTTGCGGGTAGTCGGTCTTCGCTGCACGCTTCGCGGCATCGGCGACAGCCGGCAGGTAGTAGCGGTCCGGGATCGCGACGTCGGCGCGCACGGGCAGCATGCCCTCGTTGGCGAGGATCGTCTGCCCCTCGCGGGACAATACGAAGTCGACATACTTCTTCGCCGCCTCGTTGTTGGGCCCGCCCTTCAGGATGGCGATCGGGCTCGGGATGACGATCAGCTCGGCCGGGTAGACCATTGCCAGCGTCGCGCCCTTGTCGATTTTGTCGAAGACGACGTAGTCGACCGCCAGGCTGCCGAGCAGATCGCCCGCCGCGGTGTCCTCCACCAGTTGCGCCGAGCCCTTGCCCAACTTCGCGCCGTTGGCGTGCAACGCCTCGAAATAGGACCAGCCGAAGGCCCGCAGCAGCAGCGCGACGCCCAGATAGGCGGTTCCCGACAGGGCGGGATTGGCCAGTCCGTAGGCGTCCTTGTAGGTCGGCTTGAATGCGTCCTGCCAGCTTTTCGGCGCATCCTTGACGAAGCGCGTGTTGAAGACCATGCCCAGCGTCGCCAGACGCGCCGCCGTGAAGGAACCATCGTAGTCGGCGAGGGGATTGGCCAGCGACTTGATCTCGACCGGCGTATAGGCAAGCAAGGCGCCTTGCGACTTGAGGTGGTAAAAGTCGGTCACGTCCCCCGTCCAGAGCACGTCACCCAGCATCTTGCCGGATTCGCGCTCGGCGGCAATCCTCGCCATCAGCTTGGCCGCACCGCCGTTCTGGTAGTCGAGATGGATGTCGGGATGCCGCTTCGCAAATGCCGCCCGCAACTCGCCAATCATCGACTCCTTCATCGAGGTGTAGACCAGCAGTTTCTGCTGCTCGGCCAGTGCCGCAGGCGCCGCGCACAAGGACGCGACGACCCAACCCAGCAGCACCAACGCCCGCACCGTCATTTTGTTCTCTCCAGCCTGTCTCCAGTTCGGATGATATAGAAAATCGCCGTGGCCAAGGCGTTGTCGCATTCACGGCAAAGTCAGCCCTGGCGATATGGAATGCCCCGCATGGGGTACGCCGCATAGCGGTATGATTCGCCCCCTCGACAGGAGCCCGAAACATGGTTCGAATCTACGGCATCAAGAACTGCGACACGATGAAGAAGGCCTTCGCCTGGTGCGCGGAGCGCGGCGTCGTCTATGAATTCCACGACTACAAGAAGCAGGGCGTGCCGCGCGAGCGCCTGGTCGCCTGGTGCCAGGCCGCCGGCTGGAAGACCCTGCTCAATACGCGCGGCCCGACCTTCCGCAAGCTGACGCCGGAGCAGCAGGACATCTCGACGCAGAGCAAGGCCGTGGCCACCATGGTCGAATTTTCGAGCTGCATCAAGCGGCCGGTGGTGGAAACCGGGGGCGGCCAGTTGCTGGTCGGCTTCGATCCGGCCACTTTCGCCAGCTTCGTGAAGTAATGGACCTGGTTCGGCGCTTCCTCTTCGAAGCCCTCGACGTCCGCGGCGCCCTGGTCCAGCTCGGCCCGGCATGGCAGCAGATGCAGGCGGGACGCGGCTATGGCGGCACCGTGGGCAATCTGCTCGGCGAGCTTTCCGCCGTGGCGGCAATCATCGCCAGCACCCTGAAGACACCCGGACGGCTCACCTTCCACCTGCGCGGCCATGGCCCCGTCCGCCTGCTGGTGGTCGACTGCGACGAGCAATTGCGCCTGCGCGGCCTGGCCAAGGCGCCGCAAGACCTCGCGGCCGGCCCCATTTCGGAGCTGTTCGGCGACGGCCGCCTCGCCCTGACCCTCGACATCAACCAGGCACGGCAGCCCTACCAGAGCATCGTGCCGCTGGACGGCACCAGTGTCGCGTCCGTGTTCGAGCATTACCTGATGCAGTCGGAACAGACGCCGTCGCGCCTGTGGCTGATGGCCGATGCCGGCCACGCCTGCGGGCTGTTCCTGCAGAAGCTGCCCGGCGCCGACCAGCGCGACGCCGACGGCTGGAACCGCATACAGCAACTGGCGGCAACGATCACGCCCGCCGAACTGGCGCTGCCCGCGGAAACGCTCCTGACCCGTGTCTTTCCGGAGGAGGACATCCGCCTGTTCACGCCGCACGCGGTGAGCTATCACTGCCCGCGTGACGAGGAGAAGGTACTGGAAATGCTGCGCTCGCTCGGCCGCGCGGAAATCGAGGCAACCCTTGCCGAACAGGGCGAGATCGTCATCAACGACGACATCTGCAACCAGGAATACCGCTACGGCTCCGACGTGCTGGACATCCTGTTCCCGCCCCCGGCGCGTACCCTGCATTGAGCGTGGAAATCCTGGTCAGCGAATCGGCGGGCGTCCGCTACCTGCATTTCAGTTCGGACTGGATTCAGGGTGCCATGCGCGTCGCCCGCCCGTACGCGCTGGAACTCGACTACACGCGGGAGATGATGGCCGGCCTGCTGCTGCGACCGGATCCGGCCTGGCCGCGGCGGGCGCTGCTGATCGGCCTCGGCGCCGCTTCGTTGACCAAGTTCCTGCACCGCCATCGCCCGGAATCGAAGCTGACCGTGGTCGAAATCGAACCGGCCGTGGTGGCGACGGCCCGCCAGCACTTCAAGCTGCCCGACGAGGACCCGCGGTTCAACATCGTGATCGGCGACGGCGCCGATTTCGTCGCGGGGTCGAAGAAGAAGTTCGATCTGATCATGGTCGACGGCTTCGACGACAAGGCGCGCACGGGCATGCTCGACACCGCCCCTTTCTACGCCAACTGCAGCGCCCTGCTCTCCGACGACGGCTTGCTGGTGACCAACCTGCTCAGCCGCAGCAAGAGCGTTCTGCGCAGCGTCGAGCGGCTGGCGACGGCCTTCGGCGGCCGGGCGCTGGCCTTCCCGTCCTGCGACTCCGGCAACACCGTGGCCTTTGCCGCCACGGGCGACAGCATCGACTTCCGCCTTTCGGACCTGCGCGCCACCGCCCGCGTGCTGAAGAACGAAACCGGCCTCAATCTCCTGCCGACCATCATGCGCCTGGAAGGCTGGCACGCCTGCATGGGCAGCCGGCTGGTGCTCTAGGCGCCCAGCGCCCTCTCGACCAGGCGCACCCAGTAGCGGATGCCGGTCGGGATGACGGCGTCGTTGAACTCGTAGTGCGGGCTGTGCAGCATGCAGCCGCCCTCGCCCGGCCCGTTGCCCAGCCAGGCATAGCAGCCCGGCACGACGTTGGCCAGATAGGCGAAATCCTCCGCGCCCATGCTCGGCTTGGCGGCCACCAGGGCCTGCTCGCCGCCAAGCTGTTGCGCCACCTCGCGGCAAAGTGCGGCAGCCTGAGCATCGTTGACCGTCGGCGGATAGCCGCGCTGGTAGTCGACATCGATCTCGACCCCGTGGGCCAGTTCGATGCCCTGGCAGATGCGGCGCAGCCCCGCTTCGAGCTGCTCCTGCAGTTCGGCATCGAAAGCGCGTACCGTGCCGCCCAGCACCGCGGTCTCCGGCAGGATGTTGTCGGCCTGGCCACCCGCGTGGAAGCGGGTGACGCTGACCACGGCGGCATCCTGCGGATCCACCGCGCGGCTGACCAGTTGCTGGAGCGCCTGCACCAGCGCCGCGCCGGCGAGTACGCTATCGCGTGCCTGGTGCGGCATGGCGGCATGCCCGCCGCGGCCGGTGATCCTGATCGCGAAACGATCCGTGCCGGCCATCACCGGCCCCGCCATGATCGCGAAACTGCCGGCCGGCAAGCCCGGCCAGTTGTGCAGGCCGAATACGCGCGCCATCGGGAAGCGCTCGAACAGCCCTTCCTCGACCATCACCCGGCCACCGCCCTCGTGCTCCTCGGCGGGCTGGAAGATGAAATGAACGATGCCGTTCGGCCCGCCCTCGCGCCGTGCCGCGAGCACCTCGGCGGCACCGAGCAGCATCGCGGTATGGCCGTCGTGACCGCAGGCGTGCATGCGGCCTTCGTGCTTCGAGCGATGGGGAAAGGAATTCAGCTCGGCGAGCGGCAAGGCATCCATGTCGGCGCGCAGGCCGATCGCCGGTCCCTGCCCCGTGCCCATGCGCAGACGCCCGACCACGCCGGTCCTGGCCAGGCCGCGATGCACCTCGATGTCGAGGCGGCTCAGTGCGGCGGCCACGGCGTCGGAGGTCCGTTGCTCGTCGAAGGCGAGTTCCGGATGGGCGTGCAGATCGCGGCGCAATGCGGCGATGCGCTGGTGCAGTTCGTCGGGAATACGGTCGTTGTCCATGGCGTCGTCTCTGCCGCCAATGGTATCACCCCGCGTCGCGCGACTGCGCTCAGGCGGCCTTCAGCGTCTCCAGGGCACGGTTTACGGCCCGCTCGAAGATCGGCTCCACCGGCACAATGGCTGCCTCGCCGCGCTCGAGCTGCAAGGCCAGCGCGGCCGGGGCGACCGACAGCGCGCGCGGCGAATGCGGGTTGGTGAACAAGAGTATGCCGCGCTCCGGACTGACCCAGGACAGTCGATAGCGCACCGCCCCCGACTCGCCGCCGGGGAATTCGACCCAGTCGCCGCGCTGCAGTTCGTCGACCCGCCGTTGCGCATCGCTGTCGTCCTCGAGTACGGGTACGTTCGCGGCATCGAGCAGCGACATGCGCTGCACCAGGGCGCCGTCCGCCTCGATCGACTCGGCGACGATGGCCGGTTCGGCCGGAGCGTCTGGCAGCGCCCAGACCGTCGTCGCGATCGGGGCGGCGCCGCGCAGCACTGCCGCATGCAGGCTGAACATGCAGTCGAGCAGTGATACCCGCCGTTCCATGGTGACGCCGGCCAGATCAAGCCCGTCGTGGATGCGCTTGACCAGGGTCGGCAGCTTGGCGGCCAGGCCCTTGCGACCGGCAGCGTCGGTAACCGGCGCCACGCTGGCGACCAGATCGGTCGCGGTATTGACGGCGGATTCCCAGCCCTCGCTGTCGTCGCGCAGGTACTGGCGCACCAGCAGGGACCGCCACTCGGTGGTCAGGAGATCGGCGACCGCCGCGGGCAGGGGCGAAGTCAGCCATACGGCGAGCACGGCATCCGCCGCCACCGCCGCCAGTTCCCGCCGTTCCTGCTCGGCCACCAGGGGCGCCGCCTTGAGCGCCTGGACGTCCGCCTCGTTCTCCTGGTTTTCGAGGAAGTCGTTCAGTTCCCCGCACAGCACGTCGAACAGGCCGGCATCCTGCTTAAATTCGGTTTGCAGGCGCTCGACGATCGTTGTGATGTGCGCATACAAGGGATCGGTATGCCCGACTTCGGGACCGCAGCGCGCCGCTGCCCGCGACAGGCTGTCGAGCAGCCGCCGCGCCGGATGCTGTTTGCTGGAGAAGAAACTCTTGTCCAGCATGGCCACCTTCAGGACCGGGATCTGCAGGCGGCCGATCAATGCCTTGATCGGATCGGAAACCGTATTGTCGTCGAAGATGAAGTCGAACAAGGTGGCGACGATGTCCACCGTCACGGCATCGAGGTGGTCCAGCCCCTGGCCGACCTCGCTGCCGCGAAATTCGCGCAGAACGTTGGTCGTCGGTATCGACACGGAAATCGCCGAAGACGGGGGCAGCGAATGCTGAAGTGCGTCCAGCGATACCATCACGCGCTGCATCGCAGCGGCCATGGCTTCGGGGGCCATCGTCGTCGCGCCTGACAACCCGCCGAAAATGCCGCCACCGCCGATGCCCACGCCACCAGCGGACGACAGCACCCCGGAAGCGGCGGCTATCGTGGCGGGGACGGCTACCGAACCGGCGCCGGTCGATACCAGGCGTTGAAGAAGTGCGAAAACGTCCGCCGGGGCGCCACCGGCCGTCTGGGTATCCGCCGGACTTTTCGGCTGCGCCCGCGTGTAGCTGCGGCGAACGGTCGGCAAGACGCGCCGGCCGACCAGAAATGCATTGAGATCATGAATGACCGGCCCGAGAACATTGACGCAGCGGCATTCAAGCCCCCCCAGAACCTCGACACGCAACGGCCCTGGCAAGGCGGACTCCTTCAAAGCCGCATGTGCCGCGTCGGCGAGCAATGAATCGAGCGCGAGATGGCCATCGTCTCGTCCGGCCAGATGCGACAGGCGTCGGCCTGCCGCGAACAATCCTTCTTCGCACCCGTCCTGAAGGCGGCTGGCAAGCCCCCTGACGGCGAGTTGCTCGTCCATGTCACCCAGGTCGACCAACTCGAGTTGATCGGACGACAGGTCGACGGCGACAGGCTTCGCGTCGGACGTCGCTCCGAGTGCCCGATCGAACAGCTTCAGCCAATGCCCGGCAAACAGCCCCTCCAAGCGCGTCTGGTTCTCGCGCAGCAGTTCACGTCCGCCGTAGTAGAAGTTTCGTTGGTCCCGCTCGTCCGACTGATCGCCCTTGACTCCCAACTCTTCGCCGAGCTCGTCGACGAGGCTTCGAACCGCCTCACGGAGCTTCTGGGCAACGAGGTCACGGGATTCCCTAAGGGTGCGCAGACGATCCCGGTTGCCGATGGAGTCGCGGTTCGATTCCGGGAATCTGACGATATTGTCGGTTGCGATGGTCACCATTGCCGGCCTCCTTGCCGCAAGACGCGCTCTATGCACTGTCCAGCCAACCCGGTGCTTCCGGACTGACGCAAGGTCACCAACGTTTGCGGCTCTGGCGGTCCCGCTGTCGTGGGAAGCCGAACCGCGGCTTCCGTTAGACCGGTGACTTTGCGTCCCCACCTTTCGATGGGTTTGCCCTTTGCAGTTGTACCGAACAATTTCAGTCTAATTCATTGAATTCAATAACGCAAGGCCGCGGTCAACGCCTCCAGTTCGTCGCTGGAGCGCTCCAGGATCTCGGTCAATTGCTTCTCGCCTTCCGGGTCGATGGCAAGCTCCATGCCGTCGGTCACCGGCGCTTGCAGGGGCGACCGGATGGGCGTGAGCTGGTTGGCCAGCCGGAGCAGGTCGCCGAGGTTCTCCGGCGGAAAGCGCAATGGCCCTTCGATCCACAGGGCCTCGATCGCCTCGACCACCTCGGCGGGAACCGCAAGTGCCGCCAGCACTGCACCGCCAACCCTGCGTTCGGCGTCCGCCGTCAGCAGGGTGCCATCGGCGAAGAGGTCGTTACGCGTGTCCGTGCGTGAAATCAGGTAAAAGCCGCTCACTTCATGGACGATGCCGGCAAACATGGCGACATCGGGCGCCAAGCGGAACTTGGCGGCCAGCAGATGCGCCAGGGCGGCGACGTGAACGGTGTGCTCCCAAAGCCTGACCGCCAGGCTCTGATAAGCGGGCGAGCGGATGCTGCCCGCCATCTGCCGCATCACGACCGCGGTCGCCAGACCCCGGACGAACTTGAGGCCCAGCCGTGCCACTGCGCCGCGCACGTCGGCCACCGGAATGCCGCTGCGGTTGAACGCCACCGAGTTGGCGACCGCCACCACCCGCGCCGCCAGCAGCGGCTCGGCGACGATGACCTGCGCCGCCTTGGCCAGCGGGATATCCGGATCATCGAGCGCCAGGCGAACCCGGAACGCCACGTCGGCATGCGTGGGAAAACTGACTTCCCCCTGCTCAATCTCCGTTACGACGCTCTCGAGTGTGCTCATGATGCGCGACTATAGCTGATCCTCCGGAATCGCGAGCGCGCTGGCTCCGCCACCAACGATCACCTCGGCCAGACCGGCGGCCGCAGGCAGGATGTGGGCGCCATAGTACACGGCCGTGGCGACCTTGGCCGGATAGAACGGATCGGCATCGCCGGCCGCCATCTTCGCCCGCGCCACGAGCGCCGCGCGGGCCATCATCCAGCCGCCGGAAACGATGCCCATCAGCTTCAGGAAGGGCACGGCACCCACCGCCACTGCGCGGACGTCGGCGGCGTAGTTGGTGGCGATGTAGGTCCCGGCCTCGGCAACGGCCGCAACGCCCTTGGCGAGCGACCCCTTCAGTCCGGCCAGTTCGGCGCCCGCCTGGTCGAGCTCTGCTATGGTCTGCTGCATCAGGCCGACGACCGCCTTTAGGGTCGCTCCACCCTCGCGGGCAATCTTGCGGCCGATCAGGTCGTTGGCCTGGATGCCCGTCGTGCCCTCGTAGATCGTGGTGATCCGGGCGTCGCGCAAGTGCTGGGCGGCACCCGTCTCCTCGATGAAGCCCATGCCGCCATGAATCTGTACGCCGAGGTAGGCGATTTCGTTGCCGGTCTCGGTCAGCCAGCCCTTGACGACCGGAATCATCAGGTCGACGAAGGCCTGGTTGCGCTTGCGTTCCGCCTCGTCCGGATGGTGGAAGGCGGCATCGTGGGCGGAGGCGACGACATAAGCCAGCGCCCGCATCGCCTCGATCTGCGCCTTCATGGTCATAAGCATGCGCCGGATATCGGGATGGCGAACGATGGCGACCGGCGCCGACGATCCCTCGATGGCACGCCCCTGCACGCGCTCGCGCGCATAGGCGAGCGCCTGCTGGTAGGCGCGCTCGGACAGCGAGAGTCCTTCGAGGCCGACTGCGTAGCGGGCCGCGTTCATCATGATGAACATGTATTTCAGGCCCTCGTTGGCCTTGCCGACCAGGGTGCCGATGGCACCGCCGTGGTCGCCGAAGGCCATGACGCAGGTCGGGCTGGCGTGGATGCCCAGCTTGTGCTCGATGGAGACGCACCAGGCGTCGTTGCGCTCGCCGAGGCTGCCGTCGGCGTTGATCAGATACTTCGGCACGACGAACAGCGAAATGCCCTTCACACCCTCGGGAGCATCCGGCAGGCGCGCCAGCACCAGATGGACGATGTTCTCGGCCATGTCGTGCTCGCCGTAGGTGATGAATATCTTCTGGCCGAAGATCCTGTAGGTGCCGTCGCCCTGCGGCTCGGCGCGCGTGCGGATGGCGGCGAGATCAGAGCCGGCCTGGGGCTCGGTCAGGTTCATGGTCCCGGTCCACTTGCCCGAAATCATGTTCGGCAGGTAAGTCTCTTTTTGCTCCGGCGACCCGCACAGTTCCAGCGCCTCGATGGCGCCGTTGGTCAGCAACGGGCAAAGGGAGAACGCCATGTTGGCGGCCTTCCACATCTCGCGCACCGCCGACGAAACGACGCGCGGCAAACCCTGGCCGCCGAATTCCGGATGGCAGTCCAGTGCCGTCCAGCCGCCTTCGGCGAACTGCGTGTAGGCTTCCTTGAAGCCGGCCGGCATCGTCACCGCGCGGTCGTGCCATTTGGCGCCTTCCCGGTCGCCGCTGAAATTCAGCGGTGCCAGGACGCCGCCGGCGAACTTCCCGGCCTCGTCGAGGATGGCTTCGACCAGATCGGGCGTCGCCTCTTCGAAGCCGGGCAACTGGGCGACCTTGTCCAGACCGGCCAGTTCCTTCAGCACGAACATCATGTCCTTCACCGGGGCAGCGTAGCCCATCGTTTCCACTCCTCGTTATCGTTTGAACAGGTAGCGACGGTCGTCGAAACTACCCACCCAACTCGGGTAGTAGACGACCATCAGCGTAATGGCAGCGCCGTTCAGCCATGCTTCCGCAAAGCCGAGCAGGGCAAAGTAGGGAAAGTAGTCTTCGAACAGCATCGCCGCCGGATAGACCCCGGCCAGCCACAGCACGACGGTCGCGAGCAGGCCGGTCGACACGACGGTGAGGCCGGCGCCGAAGAACGCGGCGCAAAAAACGTAGCAGAAGAAGTTGGGCGGCAGGTAGCGTTCGACGATCTTCAGCAGCAAACCGGCCACAAAACACGGGAATGCGGCGGTCAGCAGCACGTTGAGGGCATAGGCCGCCCAGCCCGCGGCGCCGTTGAGCGTTATCGCCGCCATGACGATGGACAGGCCGACGATTGCCAACTGGCGCCCGAACATCAGCGTGAGTGCCGTGGCCCCCAACAAATGCAGGTTGAGCCCCGGCTTCACGCCCGCCTTCATGCTCCACAACAGCGTCAGAACGACGATCGCACCGAACCAGACGTTGAGCTGGCCGGAATCCGCCAGTCGCCGCCAGGGTGCCGTACGCAGGCACCATAGCCAGGTCAGGCCGAGCATCACGAATCCCGCGATCTCCCACGTGCCGGTGAAGAGTCCGTCGGGAAAATTCATGGTCGCCGCCGCTCAGACCGACGCCGTCAGTTCCGGCACCGCCTGGAAGAGATCGGCGACCAGTCCGTAGTCGGCGACCTGGAAGATCGGCGCGTCCGGATCCTTGTTGATCGCCACGATCACCTTCGACTCCTTCATGCCGGCCAGGTGCTGGATGGCCCCGGAAATGCCCACTGCGATGTAGAGCTGCGGCGCGACGATCTTGCCGGTCTGGCCGACCTGGTAGTCGTTGGGCACGAAGCCGGCATCGACGGCCGCGCGCGATGCGCCCAGCGCGGCACCGAGCTTGTCGGCCAGCGGTTCGAGCAGCTTGTGGTAATTCTCGCCCGAGGCCAGGCCGCGGCCGCCCGACACGATCACCTTGGCGGCGCCAAGTTCCGGGCGCTCCGACTTGCTGATCTCGCGACCGACCACTTTCGACTTGCCGACGGCCGGTCCGGCCGGAATCGGCTCGACGGTAGCCGATCCGCCCGTTGCCGCAGCATCGAAGGCGGTTGTTCGAACGGTGATGACCTTGACGGCGTCGGCCGACTTCACCGTGGCCAGTGCGTTACCCGCATAGATCGGGCGCACGAAGGTATCGGCCGACTCGACCGCGACGATGTCGGAAATCTGCGCGACGTCGAGCAGGGCCGCGAGACGCGGGAGCAGGTTCTTGCCATGGCTGGTCGCCGGAGCCAGGATGTGGCTGTAGCCGGCCGCCAGCGGCTGGATCAGCGCCGCCAGGTCCTCGGGCGCCTGGTCGGCATAGTGCGCGGCATCCGCCACCAGCACCTTGGCGACGCCGGCAAGCTGGGCCGCCGCCGCGGCAATCGCGCCGCAATTGTGGCCGACGACGAGGACGTGGATGTCACCGCCGATGCGGGCAGCGGCGGTGACGGTGTTCAGTGTCGCCGTCTTGAGTGCGGTGTTGTCGTGTTCCGCAATGACGAGGTTGGCCATGTTCAGATCACCTTCGCTTCATTCTTCAGCTTCGCCACCAGTTCGGCGACATCGGCGACGCGGATGCCGGCCTGGCGCTTGGGCGGTTCGACCACCTTCAGCGTCGTCAGGCGCGGCGCCACGTCGACGCCGAGATCGGCCGGCTTGACCGTCTCGAGCTGCTTCTTCTTGGCCTTCATGATGTTGGGCAGCGTCGCATAGCGCGGCTCGTTCAGGCGCAGGTCGGTCGTCACGACGGCCGGCAAGCCAATCTCGACCGTTTCCAGGCCGCCATCGACCTCGCGCGTCACCTTGGCCGCGTCGCCTTCGATCACGACTTTGGAGGCGAAGGTGGCTTGCGGCCAGCCAAGCAGCGCGGCCAGCATTTGACCCGTCTGGTTGGCATCGTCGTCGATGGCCTGCTTGCCGAGGATGACCAGCCTGGGCTGTTCCTTGTCGACCAGGGCCTTGAGCAGCTTGGCAACCGCCAGCGGCTGCAATTCGACGTCGGTATCAACCAGCACTGCGCGATCGGCGCCGAGCGCCATGGCGGTACGCAAGGTCTCCTGGCAGGCAGCCAGGCCGCAACTGACGGCGACGACCTCGGTAGCCTTGCCGGCCTCCTTCAGCCGGACAGCCTCTTCGACGGCGATTTCGTCGAAGGGATTCATGGACATCTTGACGTTGGCGAGTTCGACGCCGGTGGCGTCGGCCTTGACGCGCACCTTGACGTTGTAGTCGACCACCCGCTTGACGGGAACGAGGATCTTCAAGCCGGATCTCCTGTGTGGGTTGATGTAAGTGTAACGGCTGGAGACCCATACGGTATCGTATGGTGCGTGCTATGCTATCGCAGCCCTGGACGATTTTCAATACCGTACCGTATGGACACCGGCACCGAACGCAAGATTCGCCCCTCATCCCTGGATCGCGCCGCCTGGATCAAGGGCGCGCTGGCGGCGCTCGCCGACGAAGGCCATGCCGGGTTGCGCGTCGAAACCCTGGCGAAGCGCCTGCATGTCACCAAGGGCAGCTTCTACTGGCATTTCCGCGATCGACGCGATCTGGTCGACGCCGTCCTCGACGAATGGAAGCGCGGCCGCATTGCCGACATCCACAAGCAGACCGCGGCCGCTCCCGGCAAGGAGCTCGAGGCGCTGCGCCACACCATCGAAGTCTATTCGGCCAGCCGCAATCGCAAGGGACTGCCGATCGAACTCGCCGTGCGCGAATGGGCCAGCCGGGATGCGCGCGCCGCGGCAGTGGTGGAAGAGGTCGATGCGGAGCGAGTCGCCTGTGCCGCCCGGCTCTTCGAAAGCCTGGGTCTCGAGCCGGCCGAGGCCGCTGCCCGCAGCGTCCTGCTCTACGCCTACGTGTTCGGTTTCTCGTTGATGCGATGCAACCGGTTCATGCCGGACTCGCGCGCCGCCAAGGCCTGGATCACGGAGCGGATCGCCAACTAGCGGCCTTGCCACTCCGGCTTGCGCTTGGCCATGAAGGCATCGATGCCCTCGCCGGCATCCTCGAACATCATGTTGCAGGCCATGGTTTCGGTGGCCAACTGGTAGGCGGCATCGACGCCCATTTCGAGTTGCCTGTA
>JACRIZ010000085.1 GCA_016235765.1 Rhodocyclales bacterium
AAGGCTATCGCCGCGGAATTGGTCAATTCCAAGGGTCTTCTACCCATTAGCGGGCTCAAGATAATCGATCCTGAGCAATTCTGAGAGGTCGACTTATCGATCCGCATTTTTCCATCCTTCTGCCGCCCAGACTCCTAGGCCGCAGGGCCTGTCCGGGAGCATTCCGTCGATCGCGAAATGCTAATATCCATACAATGATCCCAGCAATTGCAGGCCGTATCAGTGTTTTCCTCGTGGCGCCGTGAGCGGTTCGTAATAGACGGCGGGGAAGTAGCGGTCCGCCTGATTCCGATGGCGCACATCGACGATGCATTCGTCGCCGACTGGATTGCGCTCGAGATGCGTTCCGTTGAGGGGAACGCCTACCTCTCACCTCATTTCATTCAGCCGGCCCTGAAGTATCTCGATCCGAGGAAGCGTGTCGTATTGGTTGGAATCTTTCGCAATGAGGGCGGCTGCGATCGATTGATCGGCGTGGGTCCATTTGTGATTCGACCGCCGACGGCAAGATTCCCCCTGCCGCATCTGGAAGCATATCGCAGTCCGCATACCTTTCTGACCGGGATGCTTCTCGATCGCGACCATCATTGGCTCGCCCTGGCGGCGCTGGGTGCGTATCTCTCGTCAGGCGGAGTTCCGTGGTGCGGCATCGAGTTTGAGGAACGTTTTGCGGATAGTGCGCTGGATGAGATTCACAAGGACGAATCCATCACTTTCCGGATTTCCTGGAACGAGTACTACCGTCACCGCCGCGCCATCCTTGTTTCTGCTACGGCCGCCGAGTCCGTATCTGCCGTGCTGGCGGGCGGTACGCTAGGCAAGGAGCTGCGTCGCAAGCGCCGTCGGCTGGAGGAGAGAGGGGAAGTGGGCTGGCGCTTTCGCACCGGGGCGGAGGTGACGTCCGAATGCATCGATACCTTCCTGCACCTCGAAGACCAGGGCTGGAAAGGGCAGACCGGGAAGTCGATGCTGTCCCGCGAGGGACACGCCGACTTCTTCCGGGACATGTCGCAGCGCTTTGCCGGCGCCGGGCGCGCGTTCTTCACGGAATTGACGCTCGACGGGCGCGTGATTGCCTCGACCAGCAACTTCATCTCCGGTCGAATCGCGTTTGCGTTCAAGATCGGTTGGGATATCGAGTTCGCCGCGGTCAGTCCCGGTCTGCTGAACGAACTGGAACTGATGAAGTACGCGGACAAGTATCTGCCGACCGTGGATTTTGTCGACAGCGGCGCTGCCGAGGGTTCATTCATCGACCGGCTGTGGCGCGACCGGCGCGACGTCGCAACCGGTATCCTGACCGGCGGATATGCGGGCGCCGCAATCCTGCCGGCGCTTTCGATGGCGCGACGATTGAAACGCGGGTCATCCTAGCGGCGCATGGCTGCACCGGTGGTCAAAACCACAGCGGGTTCCGGAAGGCGGCATGCCGTCCGCATACCATGGCCAGGTTGAAAAAGGTATGTACGCGATGGCGTTCGGTTTCGCGAAATCCTGCGTGATGATGCAGGCGGACGGACTTCCGATTCGACTCCAGCACGTTGCTGAAGATACGGTCGAAGCCCCTCTGCCGGCCGAGATGTTGGGCCCGGATCAGGAACTCCAGCGCCATGGTGCTCCTGCGGAATGGCGGTGCGACGAAAAGATCGAAGACATAGAGCTCCCGGGCCCCGAGTTCGAAACCATGCAAGCGCCGGCCCGGGTGCGATTGGCTCTGGTCGCACAACCATCCGTAGCCAACCAGTTCGCCCTCGAGGGTGGTACCCAGGACCGCCCGATAGCCGTGGCTGCTGTTGTACGCAAAGCGCTTCAGACCGAAGTCCGCATGGACGTTATGTTTCCGGATGAACTGCTGGACGGCTCGAGCGTCGTCGGGGACGAACTCGCGGACGGTGAGGCGGCTGGCCGGGACGTCCGGCAACGGACCGGTCAGGTCGCTCTCGAATATCAACTCGACGTGATTCCGGTAGATATGGCTTGCACATAGGCGGAAGACATACGCCGCCGCCTTGCGGGCTGTGGCGGCAATGCCCTCGTTGCGAATGTGCCGGCCTATCCTGTCGATCAGCACTACCGTCTCCCGACGTCCTGTCCGGATGCTTCCGCCACGCTGCGCGATTCACGACGCAAGGACGCGGGCTTGCGATACAGCCTGCGAAGTCTGGCCTGGGCCCCCGTGCGCAGCGCTTGCCAATATGGACGGAGATCGTCGATGGCGAACAACTGAAACACCAGGCCGGTCCTGATCAGCGAGTGCAGGTAGCTTGCGACGCTCCATTGCCCCGCCTGGCGGTACTGGCGAAACGCCCGCACGTCGTTCTTGAAGTGGAGGTAGCGCAGGTGTTCCTTCTGTTTGCCGGCCGGTGCAATGGGCGATCCGGTGAGATCGGCGTAGGCGAGGCAGGGGAAGCATATTCCCGATGCCGTGGGCAGAATGTTCCAGGCCGCGGTCCTCGGATTCATTTCGATAAGGAAGAATTCGCCGCTCCGTGGGTCGCGCTTGAAGTCCATGTCGACCAGGCCGGTAAACCGGATGTCGCGGAGGCACTTGAGGCCAAGCGCCGCCAATTCCTCCACGACGACGCTTTCGACATAGCAGCCCGCCCCTACGGCCGGCGGCGACGTCCGGATCTTTCTGGCCGTGAACCATGCCTGCACACGGCCGCTTCGGTCGAGATAGGCTTGCAGATCGTAGTAGCACCGGTCGTCGCCAGGTATGTAGCGTTGTACCAGCAGGTTGTCGGCGTAGGGCATCAGCGGGCGGCACGCACTGACGAATTCCTCGCGGGTCGACGCGACCAGCGCCTTCAATGAGCCGACGATCTGTTCGACCTCGGGCCTGGCCCACTTGAGCGTATCGGCCGGCTTGATGATGACGGGGAAGTCCAAGCCGGACGCGAACTCTTCGAGGTCCGTGACGCCGGCCAGACTGCGGGTGGTCGGCACCGGGAACTGGTGCCGGCCGGCGAATTCGGCGAATCTGAGCTTATCCGTGAGCGCTGCGACCAGTTCCGGCCGGGCAATCGGGATGTCGAAATGGTCTTCGAGTTGCGACCGCCATGCCGTGACCATCTGCAGATCCGGATCCGCCGTGGGAAACAGGACAGGCCGGTGTCCCAGGCGCATGGCCAGGGCGGTCAATCCGGCGACCGTCGCCTCCGGGGCTTTCGTGAAACCGGGAACTCGAAGCAGTTCGCGGCAGTAGCGCGAGAGGGCCGCAGGCGGTGCGGCGTACTCGGATACCACATAGACCGGAATTCCCTTGCGCCCGAGTGCACGAACGACATTGAGGTCCCCGTCGGGCGCGCCGGCGCAACTCAGGACGACGGCAGAACGGATCGATGGCGAGGACAGCGGCATTGACGTGGCAGGCAGTGGCGGTTGGTCGTTCGATGCGCGGCTTGATTGCGGCTATGTCGTTCTGCGCCGGAAATCTGCCAGCCGAAAGCCAAGCAATGCAAGCGTCGTGAAGTAGCTGATGATACCGACGGCGACGATCAGTGCCAGTCTCACCATGCGCTCGGCGAACGGCATCGCCAGCCAGTCGCTCTCGCTGCCGGTGGCAAACCACAGCACGGCCGCGAGCACGAGCAGTGCCAGCAGCAACTTCAGGCTGAAGGCCAGCCAGCCGGAAGCCGGCCGATAGGCGTCGACGCGCCGCAGGCCCCGATATAGCAATGCGGCATTGAGGCAGGACGCAAGGCCGATGGAAAGGGCCAGGCCGGCGTGGCGCAAGGGGCCGATGAAGGCGAGGTTCATCGCCTGCGTCGCGACCAGCGTGACGAGTGCGATCTTGACCGGCGTGCGGATGTCCAGTCGGGCATAGAAGCCCGGCGCCAGGATCTTGACCAGGATGAGGCCCGTCAGGCCGATGCTGTAGGCGACGAGCGCCGAACGGGTCTGGAGCACGTCGGCGGCGGTGAAGGCGCCATGCTGGAACAGCGTGGCGAGCAGCGGTACCGCCAGCATCGCCAGCGCCAGTGCGGCCGGCAAGGTCAGCATCAGGGTGAGGCGCAGCCCCCAGTCGAGCAGGGCGGAGAATTCCTCGCGTTCTTCATCGGCGTGGCACTTGGCCAGGCTTGGCAGCAGGATGGTGCCGAGCGCTGCACCCAGCAGGCCGGCCGGGAACTCCATCAGCCGATCGGCGTAGTACAGCCAGGACACGCTGCCGGACGGCAGGAAGGAAGCGAAGATGGTGTTGATGAGCAGCGAAATCTGCGCGACCGAGACGCCGAGCACCGCGGGGGCCATCAAGGTCAGGACTCGTCGTACGCCGGGATCGTTCGGCGCCCAGTCGAAACGCGGCAGCATGCCGATGCGCTTGAGCGCGGGCAACTGCAATGCCAGTTGCAGGATGCCGCCGAGGAATACCGCCCAGGCCAGCGCCAGCACGGGCGGATCGAACCAGGGGGCGGCGAACAGCGCACCGCCGATCAGCGACAGGTTGAGCAGCACGGGCGTGAAGGCGGGCAGGGCAAAACGGCTCCAGGTGTTCAGGATGCCGGCCGCCAGCGCCACCAGCGCCATGAACATGATGTAGGGAAAGGTTATGCGGGTCAGTTCGACGGTCAGGGCGAACTTGTCGGCATCGGCCGCAAAGCCAGGTGCCGAAATGTAGATCAGCAGGGGGGCACCGATGATCCCGAGCATCGCAACCAGGAGAACCGCGACGAACAGGGCCGTGGCCGTCCGGTCGACCAGCAGCTTGGTTTCCGTCTCGCCGCGCCGGTTGCGGTATTCCGCGAGCAAAGGCACGAAGGCCTGCGAGAAGGCGCCCTCGGCAAAGAGGCGGCGCAGCAGGTTGGGCAACCGGAAGGCGACGAAGAAGGCGTCGGTCAGCATGCCGGCGCCGAAACTGCGGGCGATCACGAAGTCGCGGACGAAGCCGAGGATGCGGGAAAGCAGCGTCATGCCGCTGACGGTTGCCAGCGAGCGCAGCAGGCCGGGAGGGGATTTCATGGGCGGCAATGGTATCGGTTCCGGAGGGTTATCGGGGCCTTGCAAAGAAGCCGGCCAGCCCCTATAATCGCGCCTCTTTTAAAGACCCACCAACGGATTACCGATATGGCCAATAGCGCCCAAGCACGGAAGCGTGCCCGTCAAGCCGTCAAGCAGCGCTCCCACAACATGAGCCTGCGCTCGACCCTGCGTACCGCCATCAAGCGCGTGCGCAAGGCAATCGGCCTTGGCGACAAGGCTGCCGCCCAGGCGGTGTTCAAGGAGTCCCAGAGCGTCATCGACTCCATCGCCGACAAGAAGATCATCCACAAGAATGCCGCTGCGCGCCACAAGAGCCGCCTGTCGGCCGCGATCAAGGGACTCTGATCGCCTGCAGCAGCGCCGCGCCGCACAGTGACGGGCCGCCTTGAGCGGCCCGTTTTCTTTTGCGCGGGCATTCCTTGCGCCGCCGGCGGGCGGGAATTTCCCCAATTGGATTAAAGTACTAGCTTGCATATCCCGTTAGTCGTACATATAATCCGCGAACTCCCATGATGGGAAAGGGGTTTTCATGCTCGCTCCCGTTCTAACGAAATACGGCTTCCGTATTAGGACTCGCGTCGGTCTCGTGATCAACAACCTCATGATCCACGGACGCGATCCGGCAGAAGCGCAACGCAAGTTGCGCCAGATGTATCGGGACTGCGAGATCATCGAATGCACCTGCCATCACGGCAACGCGCAAACCCTGATGGCCAGCTACGGGAAACGACCTGCCTGATCGCCGCTCCCGCCGCAAGCCGCTTTCCGCTTGGGTTCGCCTGTACAGGCCCAGGATTTTGAACTAAGATTCAACACTTGTTTGAAGCACGGTGCGGCGGCCACGGTGGCCGCCGTCTCTTTTTTTGCGCGGAGTGTTCATGCCGCATTTGATGGGCAACTACAATCGACAGCCGATCGCCTTTACGCATGGCGAGGGCTGCTATCTATTCGACGAGCAAGGGCGTCCTTATCTGGATGCGCTGGGCGGCATTGCCGTCAACACGCTCGGCCATGCGCATCCACGGCTGGTCAAGGCGATCAGCGAGCAGGCCGGCCGCCTGATCCACACGTCCAACATCTACCGCGTCCGCGAGCAGGAAGTGCTGGCGGACCGGCTGGCCGTGCTGGCGCGGATGGACGAGGTGTTCTTCTGCAATTCGGGCTGCGAGGCCAACGAGGCGGCGATCAAGCTGGCACGGATGTACGGCCACCAGAAGGGTATCGACCTGCCCGCCATCATCGTCATGGAACATGCCTTTCATGGCCGCACGCTGGCAACGCTTTCCGCGACGGGCAACCGCAAGGTCCAGGCCGGTTTCGAGCCGCTGGTATCGGGTTTCGTGCGGGTGCCGTTCGACGACCTGCCGGCCATCGAGCAGGTGGCGGCGAACAATCCGAACGTGGTTGCCGTGCTGTTCGAGCCCATTCAGGGCGAAGGCGGCATCAATCTGGCGCACAACGAATACATGCAGTCGCTGCGCCGCATTTGCGACGAGCGCGGCTGGTTGTTCATGGTCGACGAGGTCCAGTGCGGCATCGGCCGCACGGGGGTCTGGTTCGCCCATCAGCACGCCGGCATCAAGCCTGACGTCATGACGCTGGCCAAGGGGCTGGGCTCCGGCGTGCCCGTTGGCGCTTGCCTGACGGCGGGGCCCGCAGCCGGTGTATTCAAGCCGGGTAACCACGGCTCGACCTTCGGCGGCAATCCGCTCGCCTGCGTGGCCGCCTTGACGACGCTGGACGTCATCGAGCAGGATGGCCTGATGGCGCGGGCCGTAACGGTTGGCGACGCGATACGCGGCGGCTTGCGGACTGCCCTCGAAGGCGTCTCCGGCGTGGTCGACATTCGCGGCGAAGGCTTGATGATCGGCATCCAGCTCGACCGCCCCTGCGGCGAACTGGTCGGCAAGGCGCTCGCCGCCGGTCTGCTGATCAACGTCACGGCCGACAGCGTCGTCCGGCTGCTGCCGTCGCTGACTTACTCCGATGCGGACGCCAACAAGCTGGTCGACATGCTGGCGCCGCTGATTCGCGAGTTTCTCGGGGGCTGACCATGCCGAACCGGATGCCGCTCCGGCACTTCTTGCAGTTCAAGGACCTGAGCCGCGACGAGTTGAATCATGTGTTCGCCCGCAGCGCCTGGATCAAAGCGCAGTTCAAGGCCTACCAGCGCTATTGGCCCTTGCAGGATCGCACGCTGGTCATGATCTTCGAGAAGGCCAGCACGCGCACCCGCCTGTCGTTCGAGGCGGGCATGCAGCAGTTGGGGGGGACGGCGATCTATCTCAACACCCGCGATTCCCAGCTCGGTCGCGGCGAGCCCGTCGAGGACGCCGCCCAGGTGATCTCGCGCATGTCCGACCTGGTCATGATCCGCACCTTCGAGCAGGACATCATCGACCGCTTCGCCCGCAACTCGCGCGTGCCGGTCGTCAACGGCCTGACCAACGAATACCATCCCTGCCAGATCCTCGCCGACATCTATACCTACATCGAGCATCGCGGTTCGATCCAGGGCAAGACCGTCGCCTGGATCGGCGACTCCAACAACGTCTGCAATACCTGGCTGCAGGCCGCCGAGGTGCTGGACTTCAACGTCCATGTGTCCACGCCACCCGGCTATGAGGTCGAACCCGAGCGGGCCGGCCTCTACGGCACCGACCACTTCGAGCAGTTTGCCGATCCGATGGATGCCGCGCGCGATGCCGACCTGGTGACCACGGACGTGTGGACCTCGATGGGCTTCGAAGCCGAGAACGAGGAACGCCTGCGCGACTTCGCCGACTGGCAGGTCGATGGCGAGATGATGAAGGCGGCAAAGGCCGATGCCCTGTTCATGCATTGCCTGCCGGCGCACCGCGGCGAGGAAGTGGCGGCCGAGGTCATCGACGGCGCCCAGTCGGTCGTCTGGGACGAAGCCGAAAACCGCCTGCATGTCCAGAAGGCCCTGATGGAATTCCTGCTGCTCGGGAGGCTGTGATCGTGATGAAACCCTGGTTCCTGCTGCTCGGCGTGTTGCCGTGCCTGACTTTCGCGGCCGAAGATGGCCGCCAACTGGTGCAGATGCCGCTCGAGGCACGGGCGGAGATGCGCGCCGAGATGCTCGACTTCCAGTCCTCGCTGCACCAGATCGTCGATGCGCTGGCGTCCGGCAAGTCGGCCGAGGCGGCCGACATCGCCGAGAGCAAGATCGGCGTCTCGGCCATGGGGCGGCACCGCAATGCGCCGCCCAATGCCCGGCCGGGCATGCACATGCCCAACGACATGCACATGATCGCCCGCAACATGCACGTTGCCGGCAGCGAATTCGCCAGGACCGCGCGTGCCGGCGATTTGACCAAGGCGCTGGCCGCCTTGCAGCCGGTCATGGGCGCCTGCGTGGCGTGCCACCGCAGCTACCGTACTCAGTAATTTTTCCGGGAAATACTCTCAATGAGCGAAGCCAAGAAAGTCGTGCTGGCCTATTCGGGCGGCCTCGATACCTCCGTCATCCTCAAGTGGCTGCAGGATACCTACCGATGCGAGGTCGTGACCTTCACCGCCGACCTCGGCCAGGGCGAGGAACTCGAGCCGGCGCGCAAGAAAGCGATCAAGCTCGGCATCAAGCCGAAGAACATCTTCATCGACGACCTGCGCGAGGAGTTCGTACGCGACTTCGTCTTCCCGATGTTCCGCTGCAACACGATTTACGAAGGCGAATACCTGCTCGGCACTTCGATCGCGCGGCCGCTGATCGCCAAGCGCATGATCGAGATCGCCAAAAAGGTCGGCGCCGACGCCATCGCGCACGGTGCCACCGGCAAGGGCAACGACCAGGTGCGCTTCGAACTCGGCGCCTACGCGCTGATGCCCAACGTCAAGGTCATTGCCCCGTGGCGCGAATGGGACCTGCTGTCGCGCGAGAAGCTGATGGCCTATGCCGAGAAGCACGGCATCCCGATCGACATGAAGCACAAGAAGGGCGGCTCGCCCTATTCGATGGATGCCAACCTGCTGCACATCTCCTACGAAGGTCGCCATCTGGAGAATCCGTCGGCCGAGGCCGAGGAATCCATGTGGCGCTGGACGGTGGCGCCCGAGAAGGCGCCCGCCAAGCCCGAGTACCTGGACCTCGAATTCAGGGCCGGCGATCTGGTTGCCATCAACGGCAAGAAGATGAAGGCGCACGAATTGCTGGCGACGCTCAACCAGATCGGCGGCAAACACGGCGTCGGCCGCCTCGACCTGGTCGAGAACCGCTACGTCGGCATGAAGTCGCGCGGCTGCTACGAAACGCCCGGCGGCACCATCCTGCTCAAGGCGCACCGCGGCATCGAGTCGGTCTGCCTCGACCGCGAAGTCGCGCACCTCAAGGACGACCTGATGCCGCGCTACGCCAGCCTGGTCTACAGCGGCTACTGGTGGAGCCCGGAGCGCCGCGCGCTGCAAGTCCTGATCGACCACACCCAGCAGTGCGTCAATGGCTGGGTGCGGGTCAAGCTCTACAAGGGCAGCGTCACCGTCGTCAGCCGCGATTCGAAGACCGACTCGCTGTTCGATCCGACCATCGCCACCTTCGAGGACGATGCCGGCGCCTACGACCAGAAGGATGCGGGCGGTTTCATCAAGCTCAACGCCCTGCGCATGCGCATCGCCGAGAACGCGCGCTTGAAGCGGGCCGCAGCATCGGCCAAGCGCAAGAAGTAATCGGATCCGTGCAGTACCGGTGCCGGGGGGCGCCGGAACAGGGGGGAAGAAGATGTTCGGTTTCACCGAGGAGCAGATTTCGGAGTTCGGCGTCACCTACGGGCTCGGCGGTCTGATGCTGTACATGCTGTTCATCGTCGGCGAGTTGGCCTATCGCTCGAAAGCCGGGAAGCTGGGGACGTTCGCTTTGTTTTTTGCGCTGACCTTCGGCATCTTTGGTTTCGCCATGAAGAACGTCATCCAGAAACTTTGGGGGATTGAGTAAATGAGTCAGTTTGAAAACGTGGCCGTGGTCAAGAAGGCCAATGTCTATTTCGACGGCAAGTGCGTGAGCCATACCGTCCAGTTTGCCGACGGCAGCCGGAAGAGCGTCGGCGTGATCCTCCCCGCCACCCTGACCTTCAACACCGGCGTGCCCGAGATCATGGAAACCGTCGCCGGGTCCTGCCGCTACCGGATCAAGGGCGGCGACTGGCAGTCGTGCGGCGAAGGCGAGAAATTCGACGTGCCCGGCAATTCCTCGTTCGACATCGAGGTGAGCGGGGCCCCCTATCACTACGTCTGCCACTTCTGACCGGGAGAACCAGCCATGCCTTCTTTCGATTTCACTTCGGAAGCGGATATGGTGGCGTTGAAAAACGCCGTCGATGTCGCCGGCCGCCAGGTCGGCAACCGCTACGACTTCAAGGGCACCAGCGCCAAGGTCGAACTGAACGAGAAGGACAAGACGATCACCGTCTTCGGCGATTCCGATTTCCAGCTCGACCAGGTCAAGGACATCCTCTTCCCCGAGATGGAGAAGAAGAGCCGCGAGAGCACCAAGCGGCTCGATATCGGCGCCATCCAGGCCATTTCCGGCAACAAGGCCAAGCAGATTCTTACGGTCAAGTCCGGCATCGACCAGGAACTGGCCAAGAAGATCGTCAAGCTGATCAAGGACAGCAAGCTCAAGGTGCAGGCGACCATCCAGGGTGACGCGGTCCGGGTGACCGGCGCCAAGAAGGACCTGCTGCAGGAGGCGATCGCGCTGGTGAAGAAGGAAGTGACCGACTACCCGGTCACCTTCGGCAACTTCCGCGACTAGGACTTCAGGCCGCCGATCCAGCGCGCATAGAGCCTGTCCGCGGCGATCCGCATCGCCGCGACGCGCTCCTCCATCCGCTCGTTCATCTGCTCGGGCGATTGCACCGAAGCCGACGGCTGCGCACATTCGTCGGCCCATTGCCGGCACCACAGGCGGATCATCGCCTCGGTCATCTCGACGTGGCACTGCAGCCCCAGGTGCGGCCCCATGACGAACGCCTGGTTGTCGCACCAATGGCTGCTCATCAGGCGACTTGCGCCGGGCGGAATCGAGAACGTCTCGCCGTGCCAGTGGAAGGCCTCGAAGGATTCGATGTCGCCCAGCCACTCCGCAGGTGGCGTACCGCAGCGGCTGACTTTTCCCCACCCCAGTTCCTTGACGCGGTTCTTCGTGACTTGACCGCCGAGCGCCTTGCTCATCAGTTGGCCGCCCAGGCAGTGGCCGATGACCGGCACCTCCGCGGCGACGGCATCGCGTATCAGGGCGCAGACCGGCTCGATCCACGGCAGCTTGTCGTTGACGCTCATCGGTCCGCCCATGAAGCAAAGGCCGGCGTACTCGCCTGGCATGGCTGGGACCGCCTCGCCCGCGTCGATCTTGATCATAGTCCATGGCACGGAGTGGGAATCGAGGAATGTGGCAAAATAGCCCGGACCTTCTCCTGGGCTGTGGCGAAAGATGGCGACGGGTTTCATGGGCAAGACTGGAAGTTCCAGGCGGTGGCGTTGCATGGATTCTATCGCCGCATTGTCGGCGCTGGCGGCCTTGTCGTCCGCCTGGGCGACCGACGTCTCGCTGGTCGGTCTTTACTCGGGCAAAGCCCTGGTGGTCATCGACGGCGGTCGGCCGCAATCGATTCCGATCGGGGTCCGCACGCCCGATGGCGTGAGGTTGCTGTCGATCGAGGGCACCACGGCGCAGTTCGAGATCGACGGGCAGAAGCAGCGGCTCACGGTAGGCCAGCATGCGGTATCGGCCGGTCGCGACGAGCAGTCCGGTTCGAGCACGACCCTGATCGCCGACGCGAACGGGCATTTCTTCACGGTGGGCACCATCAACGGCGCGCCGATGCGCTTCCTGGTCGATACCGGTGCGACCGTCGTTTCCATCGGCAAGTCGGATGCCGTGCGCGCCAACGTGGACTATCTGAAGGGCCAGCCCGGCATGACCATGACGGCGAACGGCGCGGTGCGGGTCTGGCGCGTGACGCTCAATTCGGTGCGGGTCGGCGAGGTGGTGCTGAACCAGGTCGAGGCATCGGTGCATGAACACGACCTGCCGATCGCCCTGCTCGGTATGAGCTTTCTGAACCGCATGGAAATGAAGCGCGAGGGCCAGGCCATGACCCTCAAGAAACGCTATTGATGGCTCAGTTGACCGCCGATTGGCTGCGCCAGCGATTTGCCGTCGCCCCGGCGCCCGCCTCGCATTCTGGACTCCCGGCAACCGACGAACTGGTTCCGGCCGCCGTCCTGGTGCCGATCGTGCTGCGGCCCACGGCCCTGACTGTGCTACTGACCCAGCGCACGGCCCATCTGCGCGACCATGCCGGGCAGGTGAGCTTTCCCGGCGGCCGTTGCGAGCCGGACGATGCCACGGCGACGGCGACCGCGCTCAGGGAGGCACAGGAGGAGATCGGCCTCGTGCCGGCCCAGGTCGAGATACTCGGTGTCCTCGATGAATATCGGACCGGCACGGGCTTCCTGGTGACTCCGGTGGTCGGCCTGGTCCAGCCGCCGCTCGACCTCAAGCTGGATGATTTCGAGGTGGCGGACGTCTTCGAGCCGCCGCTGGAGTTCCTGCTCCGGGCGGGCAATTTCAGCCGCCACCAGATCGAGTACCAGGGCGCGATGCGGGAATACTGGGCGGTACCCTGGCAGGATCGCTTCATCTGGGGCGCCACCGCCGGCATGCTGGTCAAGTTGCGGGAGCTCCTGTTCGGCAGCATGTGATATCTTCGCTGCATCGCATCAGGCGCTGGCCATGTCTCTCGTTTCCATCATCCTTGCCCTCCTGCTCGAACAGGCCAGACCGGTGGCCGTCGATCGCATCAACGGCTGGCTCGCCGCGTGGGCCGACCTGCTCGAAGCCCGATTCAACGCCGGCGAGCATCGCCACGGCCTGGCAGCCTGGCTGGTCGGCGCGGCGTTGCCCTCGGCGCTGCTGCTGGCCGTTTACGCGCTGGCGTTTTGGTATAGCTGGCCGCTGGCGCTGGTATTGGGGGTCGGTATCCTCTACGCGACGACCGGCTTCCGCCAGTTCAGCCATTACTTCACCGACATCCACGTGGCGCTGCGCGACGGCGAGGTCGAGCAGGCCAGGCGGCTATTGGCGCAATGGAGCGGCCGCAATGCCGACCGCCTGAACTCCAGCGAAGTGGCGCGCATGGCCATCGAGGAGGCGCTGCTGGCGTCCCATCGGCACGTTTATGCCCCCTTGCTCTGGTTCACCATTCTCGGCCCGGCCGGCGCGCTGCTCTATCGCCTGTCCCGCCACTTCTGCTATGCCTGGCAGGCGGAGCGTGTCGATGGCCTGGAGGGGGGGGACGCCTTCGGCGAATTTGCCCAGCGCGCCTTCGCGTTCCTCGACTGGCTGCCGGTGCGCCTGACGGCCATCTCGTTCGCCGTGGTCGGCAATTTCGAGGATGCGGTGTTCTGCTGGCGCAGCCAGGCGGCGCGTTGGCCGGAAGAGGCGAGCGGTATACTGCTGGCGGCCGGTGCAGGTGCCATCGGCGTGCGGCTGGGGATGCCCGTCGATGCCGGTGGCATGCTGCTCGACCGGCCGGAACTGGGGGTGGGCGACGACGCCGATCCGGACTTCATGCAAAGCGCCGTCGGCCTGGTTTGGCGAGCGTTGGTGATGGCGCTTGTGCTGCTGACCCTGCTGGGAATCGCCAGTTGGGCAGGCTGATTACACAACAGGAGAGAAGAAATGGCTGACAAGAGGGAAGTGGTCGTATTGAGCGCCGTGCGCAGCGCGGTGGGCGCCTTCAACGGTTCGCTGAAGGATATCGAGCCGGCCGAACTGGGCGGGCTCGTGGTCAAGGAAGCGATTGCACGCTCCGGCGTCGATCCGAAGGCGATCACCTTCGCCACGGTCGGCAACTGCATTCCGACCGAAGCGCGCTATCCGTACGTCGCCCGCGTGGCGACCATCCGGGGCGGCATGAGCATGGACTCCGTGGCCTTCGCGGTGAACCGCCTGTGCGGTTCCGCCCAGCAGGCCATCGTCAGTTCGGCGCAGGCCATCATGATGGGCGATGCCGACTTCGCCCTCGGCGGCGGCGTCGAAGTCATGTCGCGCGGCGCCTATCTGCTGCCCGCGCTTCGCTCCGGCGCGCGCATGGGCGACACCAAGGCCATCGACGCCATGGTTTCCGTGCTGACCGACCCGTTCGGCGTCGGCCACATGGGCATCACCGCCGAGAACCTGGCCGTCAAGCACGGCATCAGCCGCGAGGAGCAGGACGCTTTCTCGGTTGAATCGCAAAAGCGCGCCGCCGCGGCGATCGCCGCCGGCCACTTCAAGTCGCAGATCGTGCCGATCACCTTCCAGACCCGCAAGGGCGACGTCGTGTTCGATACCGACGAGCATCCGAAGGCCGGCACCACCCTGGAATCGCTGGCCAAGATGAAGCCGGCCTTCAAGAAGGACGGCACCGTCACCGCCGGCAATGCCTCGGGCATCAACGACGCCGCCGCCTTTCTGGTGCTGGCCGATGCCGCCAAGGCTGCCGCCGGCGGCCACAAGCCGATCGCCCGCCTGGTCGCCTACGCCATCGCCGGCGTGCCCAACGACGTGATGGGCGAAGGCCCGATCCCGTCGTCGAAGCTCGCCCTGCAGAAGTCTGGCCTCAAGCTCGACCAGATGGACGTCATCGAGTCGAACGAAGCCTTCGCCGCGCAATCGATCACCGTCGCCAAGGGCCTCGGCCTCGACCCGGCCAAGACCAACCCCAACGGCGGCGCCATCGCCCTCGGCCACCCGGTCGGTGCCACCGGCGGCGTGATCGTCACCAAACTGCTGCACGAGCTGATCCGCAGCAATGGCCGCTACGGCATGGCCACCATGTGCATCGGCGGCGGCCAGGGCATCACCACCATCTGGGAACGCGTGTAAAAAGTCAGGCTTGGCGACACGCCACCAGGCGCAAAGAAGCGGGCCGGCCAGGCAATCTGGCCGGCCCGTTTTCCTTCGTCATTCAGCATAAGTGAGAGGAGGAAGTGCCGATGCGAGTCTGGCTGGTAATCCTTGGCTGGGCCTTGGTCAATTGCTCGATGGCCCAGGAAACCATTCGGGTCGGCGGAACCGGGGCCGGCACGGTCCTGGTTCAATATCTGGTCGATTCGTATGCGAAGTCGCATCCCGGCGTCACGGCGGAGGTCCTGATGCCTCCCCTCGGCAGCAATGGCGGTCTGCGCGCGCTGGCTGCCGGGGCGGTCCAGGTGGCCGTCGTGTCGTTTCCGTTCAGCCGGCAAGCGGTGCCGGTGAATGTCGGGGCAGGCAAGTACATTCCTTGGGTGCGCACGCCACTGATGTTCACCGGTCGCGCCGTTGCTGACGGCGTCCAACTGACCATAGGCCAGGTTGCCGACATCTACGCCGGCAAGGTCACCCGGTGGCCGGACGGCCAGCCGCTTCGCTTGATAACGAGAACCGAGCGGGAGACCGATACGAAGATCTTGCGCTCGCTGTCACGGGAAATGGATGCCGCCGTGACGCTAGCGGAAAAGCGCATCGGCCTGCCCTTTGCCGAAAACGATATCGAAAACCAGCAGATGCTGGAACGCATCCCCGGCTCGTTCGGCGTCATCGGCCTTGGGCAGGTACTGCTATCAAACAGTGCGCTCAATCCGGTCCGCCTGGACGGCGTCGAGCCCTCGGTAGTGAACTTGCGTCGCGGCAGCTATCGATTCCAGAAGCCCTTGTTTCTTGTCGTTTCGGAAACCGCTTCCCCGGCCACTCTCGAATTTTGCCGTTACCTCCAGTCTCTCAAGGTCATTGAGAGCATCGAGCGCTATGGGTTCATCGCCCATGCGCATTGACCCCCATGCTGCGCGGTTCTGAAACACTGGTTCGCCACCTCGCCCGGGCGGCATTGCTCGGGATCACGCTCCTGCCTGCGTTGGTTTACCTGTTCACAGCCTATTCAAGCAGCAAACAGATGATTTCCGACGATGCCAAAGTGCAAGCCAAGCGTGCCAACACGGTCATCGCCGCCAACCCCGAAGTGTGGCGATATGTCAGCGAACGGGTCATCGACCAGATTGCGGTAGTCAGGCACGAGCAGACTCGGACCGTGTTGATCGACGCAAACGGAAACGTGCTCGCGGCCATTGGCACGGCCTGCCGCGGACTCTGTATTGCCGATCAGGCCCAACTGCTGGATTTTGGCAGCGCGGTTGGCGAACTGAGAGTCGAGGCCGACCTCACGCCGATAGTGGTTCGAGGAGCGGTTTTCGTCGGTCAGGGAATCCTGGTCGGCATCCTGTTGATCTGGCTTTTCACCCAATACGTCCTGCTACCGCTCGACCGGACCCGCTTGGCCAACATCGAACTGGCATTCTACGAGCCGCTCACCAACCTACCCAATCGCCGCCTGCTCATGGACCGGCTCGACCGGGCGCTGGTCGCCAGCGCCCGCAGCCAGCAATTTGGTGCCCTGATCATCCTCGACCTCGACCACTTCAAGATACTTAACGACACGCAGGGATACGATGTCGGCGACTGCGTCTTGGTCGAGGTTTCGAAACGGCTTGTGGCCAACGTGCGCGCGAAAGATACGGTGTCGTGTCTTGGCGGTGACGAATACGTGGTGATCGTGGAGGACCTGGGGGGCGACGCAGCGGCCGCGGCCGGATATGCGGAGATGATTGCGGAGAAATTCCACCGGGCGCTCAACCAGCCTTATGTGATATCCCCCGACAATCAATCCCACCACACTACGCCCAGTATCGGCTTGACGCTGTTTCGCGGGCATGACGTGTCGCGGGACGTCCTGTTCAAACAGGCTGACCTTGCCCTGTATCAAGCCAAGCATGCGGGGCGAAACACCATTCGCTTCTTCAGCCCTGAGATGCAGGCCGTGATCGAGTCACGATCGGCCATGGAAACGGCGTTGCGCCATGGCCTGCAAGAGCACGAATTCCAGCTTTTCTACCAGCCGCAGGTGGATCAGGATGGCCAGGTGACGGGAGCAGAGGCCCTATTGCGCTGGATGCCGGCCGGCAAACCGGCTGTTCCGCCGGACAAATTTATCCCGCTGGCGGAAGATACCGGGCTCATCATCCCGATCGGGCTTTGGGTGATGGAAACCGCCTGCGCGCAGCTAAGGGCATGGGAAGGCGGCGCGCAGGACAAGCTGCAAATTGCGGTCAACGTCAGCGCCTGCCAATTCCATCAGCCGGACTTCGTCGAGCAAGTTGGCGATGTCCTGCGTCTCACCGGCGCCAATCCATCTCGCCTGAAACTGGAGCTTACCGAAAGCGTCGTGCTTGGCAATGTCGAAGAGGTCATCGAAAAGATGGAGCAGATCCGGTCCTTGGGCGTTACGTTCTCGCTGGACGATTTCGGGACCGGATTCTCGTCGCTCTCCTATCTCAAGCGCCTACCGTTGGATCAATTGAAGATCGACCAGTCCTTCGTGCGTGACATTCCCGAGGATCCCAACGATGCCGCCATCGTGCGTGCCATCATCGCCATGAGCTACTCGCTGGGGATCCAGGTCATTGCGGAAGGCGTGGAAACGGAAGCCCAGCGCGACTTCCTGAAGGAAAACGGTTGCACTCACTTCCAAGGCTACCTGTTCGGGAAGCCGGCAAGCATCGGTGAGTGGACCGACGCTAGGTCATCGCCAGCAATTGCGAATACCGACATGCTTATTTGATGGGTGGTCTGATGGGGTGATCTGCATTCTTGGCCTGCTCAGGATGCTAGAGCGCGGTTCAGTGAGTTCCTGGATGCCTGCCTGTCAGAGGGGCCGCGGATGGTGACCCGGCGGAGCACGGAGGCCGCAGTGCTGGTGCCCGCCCAGGAGTGGCGGCGCCTGCAGTCCGCTACGCGCCCTTCGTTGAAGCAGTTGCTGTTGTCGGAGCAGGCATGTGCCGACTTGGCAGTTCCGCAGCGCCGGAATCCAAGGCGCCGCCGACTCAAGAGCGCTTAGCGTCGAGGTGTCCAAGCCCTTTGCGGGGGCCGGTAGCTGAAATTGCCGAAGCGGGCCGCGTCGCGTACGGAAAAATCAGTCGTCGCGGTGCGCCATTAAACGCAACCGGCCGGCCAGGCAATATGGCCTCCCCTTTGCTTTGGTTTCTTGTATTGCTGTCGGTCAACGAATGTCGGCAGGGTGTCCTGAGCGGCCACTCGAACTGCGAAGCGAACACCGAGTACTTGCACCTGGATACCAACAATACGTCCGGAGCCGCGTTAGATGTCAAAGGCCGCTCCTGGCCGACTTGGGCCTTCAAGTACGTCGACTCAGTCGTCGTTCGTCGGCGTGTCGGTTTGCCGCAAGCTGTCGATCAACGCTTTCATCTCAAGCATCGCGGCTTCAAGCTGCGCGACGCGCTGTTCGAGTTGGGCGATGGTCGCGGATTCGGGGGTTGCAGCGGCAAGACTTTCGATTTCATCCGCGTCTTCGATCTCGCCACCGAACAGGTGGGCGAAGCGCGATTCGCGCTTGCCGGGTTCGCGCGGCAGGCGCTTGACGAAAGGGCCGTCTTCGCGTCGGGCCAGGGCGTCCAGGGCGGCTTCGACCTCGGTGACGTCCTTGAGCGGACACAGGCGGCTGGCGCGGCTGCGCAGTTCGCCGGGCGTTTGCGGGCCGCGCAGCAGCAGTTCGCAGACGATGCCGAGTTCCTGCGGCGTGAATTTCAATGTGCCGTACTCGGTATTGCAGAAGCGGTGCTGGTATTTGGCGACGCGGCTGCCGAAGCCGCCGTGTTCGCTGACCAGATAGCGCTTGACGAGCTGGTCGAGGGTCCGCTGTACCGTTGCTTCGTCCAGTTCCAGCACCGGGTCGCGGTTGCTCTTCTGGTTGCAGGCGTTGGTGAGCGCATTCAAGGAAAGCGGATACTGTTCGGGCGTCGTGATTTCCTTTTCGATCAGGCAGCCGACGATACGGGCTTCGATCGGGGACAGTTCGATGCTCATTGGCCCTCCGGGGCTTTCTTGATGGTGCGGGTGATGGCGCGGAAATGCTCGTAGCGGCGGCGATCGACCGCGCCCGACTCTACCAGCGCCTTGACGGCGCAGCCCGGTTCGGCCTCGTGGTGGCAGTCGTGGAAGCGGCACTGGCCGAGCGTCGGGCGGAACTCGCGGAACGCCCACTCGAGTTCGCCGAAGGCGAGATGCGCCAGGCCGAATTCCTGCAGGCCGGGACTGTCGATGAGCGCAGATTCGTCGTCGAGCCGGTAGAGCGTCGCATGCGTGGTGGTGTGCTTGCCGGAATCGAGCGCGGTGGAGATTTCGCGCGTCGCGGCAGCGGCGCCGGGGACCAGCGCGTTGATCAGCGTCGACTTGCCCATGCCGGACTGACCGACCAGGACGGACAGCCGGTGTTCCAGCCAGGGGCGCAATGGCGCGGCATCGAGGCGTGCCGACATTTCGACGATCGGGTAGCCGGCCGCGCGGAACGCGGCCAGCCGCTCGCGCGCGGCGGGCAGTGCCGTCGCCAGGTCGTTCTTGTTGAGGACGATGATGGCGCGCATGCCCTCGTGTTCCGCGGCGGCGATGGCGCGCGAGACCAGTTCGTCGCTGAAGGCCGGTTCGGTGGCCGTGACGATGACCACCTGTTCGACGTTGGCGGCGATCAGCTTCTGCTTCCACAGGTCGCTGCGGTAGAGCAGCGAATCGCGCGCCAGGTGATCGACGATGCGTGCCTGGTCGGTGCCGGCCGGCTCCAGGGTGACGCGGTCGCCGCAGGCGTAGTCGCTGCGCTTGCCGCGCGGCATCGCCTGCCAGTGCCGGCCGTCTGCCGATACCACTTCGTAGTGCCGCCCATGGGCGGCGATGACGGTGCCCTCGATGCTCAAGACGCGAACAGTGCGTCGACCTTCGCCGCGCAATCGAAGTCCTTGCGGCTGAGCCCGCCGGCCGAATGCGTGGTGTAGGCGACGGTACACTGGTTGTAGCCGACCGTCAGGTCGGGATGGTGGTCGGCACGATGGGAGATCCAGGCGGTGGCGTTCACGAAGGCCATGGTCTCATGGTAGTTGGCGAAGCGGTAGGTCTTGACGATGGTTTCGTCGTCGCGCGACCAGCCTTCCAGGTGCTTCATCCGTTCGGCGATTTCAGTTTCGTTCATGACGTACTCCCGGCTCGATAGCCGCGCAGGTGGGCAATTCGCAGGCTGGCGGGCGGATGCGAATCGTAGAACAGCGAGTGCAGCGGATCCGGCGTCAGCGTCGCGGCATTGTCACGATACAGGCTCACCAGCGCCGTGACCAGATCCCCGGCATTGGCATGACTGGCGGCATAGGCATCGGCCTCGTATTCGTGGCGGCGCGACAGCAGCGATGCCAGCGGCGTCAGCGGGAACAGGAATACCGGCAAGGCCTGCGAGAACAGCAGCAGCGCCATGGCCGTGCTCGGCGTGGCCACGCCCAGTCCCTGGTAGAACCAGGGCTCGGCGATCAGTTGGCCGAGCGCCCACAGCAGGCCGAGGCTGATCGCCGCCATCAGCGCGATGCGCTTCCAGATGTGGCGGCGCTTGAAGTGGCCGAGTTCGTGGGCGAGCACGGCTTCGACCTCGGCAGGCTTGAGCTTGTCGATCAGGGTGTCGTAGAAGACGATGCGCTTGGCGCGGCCGAGGCCGGTGAAATACGCGTTGCCGTGCGCCGAACGCTTGGAACCGTCCATGACGAACAGCCCCGCGGCGGTGAAACCGCAGCGCGCCAGCAGACCGCCGATGCGTTCCTTGAGTTCGCCCTCGGGCAGCGGCGAGAACTTGTTGAACAGCGGCGCGATCAGCGTCGGGTAGATGAGCATGACCAGCAGGTTGAAGCCTAGCCAGAACAGCCAGACATACCACCACCAGCGCTCGCCCATGGCCGACATCAGCCACAGCACGGCCAGCAGCAGCGGGGCGCCGATGACCACGGCCAGCACCGCCTGCTTGAAAAAGTCAGCCATGGCGGTACGCCAGGTCATCTTGTTGAAGCCGAAGCGCGCTTCGAGGACGAAGCTGCGATAGAGCGCGAAGGGCAGGTCGACGACAAACGAGATGACGCCGACGCTGGCGAACAAGGCGAGCCCGTGGCCGTAGCCGCGTTCGCCGAGTACGCCGAGTACGCCGAGCCATGTTTCGTCCAGCCGATGCAGCAAGCCGCCCAGCGTCAAGGCCAGCAGCAGCGCGACTTCAACCGCGAGCTCGGTTATCGCGACGCGGAGCTTGGCCTGCGTGTAGTCGGCCGCCTTGCAGTGATCGGCAAGCGGCACGCTGGCAGCGAACTCGAATGGCACCACGCCGCGATGGGCGGCGACATGGCGGTACTGCCGCAGCGCCAGCCAGGCGCGGATGCCGCTGCTGAGAGCCAGCGCGACCAGGAATACACTGCTGAACAATGTTGCTGAGTTCATGGGACCCGGAAATCTGTGAGAACATGCCGTCTTTATCGGCAGGAAAATTATGGCACAAGACCCGAACGCCCTCGTCTGGCTCGACATGGAAATGACCGGGCTGAACCCGGATTCCGACCGCATCATCGAAATGGCCGTGGTGATCACCAACAGCCAACTGGAAACGGTCGCGGAAAGCGCCGTCTGGGTGGTGCACCAGGAGGCCGCCATGCTGGACGGCATGGACGACTGGAACAAGAAGACGCACGGCAAGTCGGGATTGATCGACAAGGTGAAGTCATCGGTATTGACCGAAGCCGAGGTCGAGGCGCAATGCCTGGAGTTTCTCAAGCGGCATGTCCCCTCCGGCAAGTCGCCGATGTGCGGCAACTCGATCTGCCAGGACCGCCGGTTCATGGCGCGCTGGATGCCCAAGCTCGAGACTTACTTCCACTATCGCAACCTGGACGTGTCGACGCTGAAGGAGCTGTGCAAGCGCTGGAAGCCGGCGATCGCGAAGGGCTTCGAGAAGAAGTCGCGCCATCAGGCGCTGGCCGACATCTATGAGTCCATCGATGAACTCAAGTACTACCGGGACAACTTCCTCGCCCTGTAGTGCGATTCCGGGCCGCTACGGATGATGGCAGAGCGACTGCCGAAGCCCGTATCCGCTGCCCTGTTGCTGGCCGCGGCCGCCGTGGCCGGCCTCTGGCTGTGGGTGCCGCGCGAGGACGGCCGGCGCGATGCGGATTCGAAGCTGGGGGTGATCGCGCACAGCGGCGATGCGTTGGTGCCCCTGCCGCAGGTGCCCCGGCTGCCGGCCGACAAGGTCGCCCTGGGCAAGGCGCTGTTTCAGGATGTCCGGCTGTCGCGCGACAACACGATCTCCTGTGCCGGTTGCCACGACCTGTCGAGCTTCGGCCATGACGGGCGCCGGGGCTCGGTGGGCGTCGGCGGCGCCGAGGGCAGCGTGAACGCCCCGACGGTGTTCAATGCCAGCCTCAACTTCGCCCAGTTCTGGGACGGCCGCGCCGCCAGCCTCGAGGACCAGGCGGCGGGGCCGGTGCACAACCCGCTGGAAATGGCGACCGACTGGGCGGCCGTGATCGGCAAGCTGCAGGCCGACGACGCATTCCGGCGCGACTTCCTGAGTGCCTATCCGGACGGTATCACCGCGGCCAACCTGGCCGATGCCATTGCTACCTTCGAGCGTACGCTGCTGACCGAGAACGCTCCCTTCGATCGCTACCTGCGCGGCGACCCACAGGCGATCGACGCGCGCGCCAAGCTGGGTTATCGCCGCTTCCGGGAACTCGGTTGCGTAAGCTGCCATCAGGGCGTCAACATTGGCGGCAACATGTTCCAGCGCTTCGGTGTCATGGCCGACTTTTTCGGCGAGCGGGCGCCGCAGCGGCCGGCCGTGGCAGCCGATCTCGGGCGCTTCAACGTTACCGGTCAGGAGGTCGACCGCCATGTCTTCAAGGTGCCCGGCCTGCGCAACGTGGCCGAGACGGCGCCGTATTTCCATGACGGCGGCGTCGCCAGGCTCGAGGACGCCGTCGCCATCATGGGGCGCTATCAGTTGGGCCGCGAATTGTCGCCGGACGAAATCGACTCGCTCGTCGCCTTCCTCAAGACCTTGACCGGCATGCCGCCGGCCAGCCTGAAGCGATGACCGCCGGCACCCCCGTGTCGAACGGCAAATCGGGCAGCCTGCGCCGGAATGCGGGACTGCTGGCCGTCGTCCTGTTGTCGGTGGTGCTGCTGACGGTGCTGTTCGTTCGCGCCGGTTCGGTATCGCACGACGTCCACCACCGGTACACGCTCGACTTGCGCAGCCTGCGTGAGGCCGACGCGGAAATCGACGCCGAGGTCCTGGCCAGCCGGCTGGAACTGAGCCGCAACTACGACGCCTTGACGTCGCACGTGCAGCGGGCGGTCCTGTTCGGCGACCGCATTGCCGCCGTACCGGGCTTCCTGGGCGACCGGGATCACGTGGCAGTGCGGGCTGCCGCGCGGGACATGCAGGCGCTGGTCAGGGAAAAGAACACGCTGGTCGACCACTTCAAGCGCGACAGTGCGGTGCTGCGCAATTCGCTGGCCTATTTTCCGGCAGCGGTGAATGCCTATTTCGGTACGCCGCATGGCGCGGCCGTCGGCCAGGCGGTCGGCCGCTACGCACGGCACGTGCTCGCCTATGCGCGTCTGCCCGATGCCGACGGTTTGCGTCTGGTGGCTGCCGCCGCCCGGGATCTCCGCATCATCGCGGTGGGCGGCGACGAGCGGCGGGTGGTCGACAACCTGCTGCGTCATGGCGAGGTGATCAGCGCGCGGCTGGCCAGCGTCGATGCCTTGTCGCACCAGTTGCTGAAGGTGGAAAGCGCGCGCCGGCTCGAGCAACTGAACGAGCTGTATGGCGAAAGCTACGCGCGTGCCGAGGCGGAGGCCGAACGCTACCGGATCCTGCTCTATGTCCTGGCGCTGGCGTCGACCGCCTACCTGGCATTGACCTTCCTGCGGCTGGATCGCGCCCGGCGATCGATTGCCGAGGCCAACCGCGAACTGACCGAGCGCTACACCGCGCAGTTGCTGATCGAGGATCGCCTGCGCCTCCATACCACCGCCTTCGACAATTCCCACGAAGGCATCACGCTGACCAACGCCCAGGGCGAAATCCTCGACGTCAATCCGGCCTTCACCCGCATCACCGGTTACGAGCGCAGCGAGGTCATCGGCCGCAATCCGCGCGTCCTGAAGTCCGGGCGCCACGACCAGGCGTTCTATGCCGCGATGTGGAAGAGTGTTCTCGATACCGGCACCTGGCGCGGCGAGATATGGAATCGCAGCAAGTTCGGCGACGTCTATCCGGAACTGCTTTCGATCTCCGCAGTGCATGACGACGACGGCCAATTGACCAACTTCGTCGCCGTATTCTCCGATATCAGCCGTCTCAAGGAGCAGGAAAAGCAACTGGTGCAGATGGCCTATTTCGACGCGCTGACCGGCTTGCCGAATCGCGTCCTGCTGGCCGACCGCATCGTCCAGGCCTCGGCCCAGACGCGGCGCAGCAATACGCTGATGGCGGTCTGCTACCTCGATCTGGATGGCTTCAAGCCGATCAACGACACCTGGGGCCACGACGTGGGCGACCAGTTGCTGATCGAGGTGGCGAACCGCTTCAAGGCCACCCTGCGAGCCGGCGATACGGTGGCGCGACTGGGCGGCGACGAGTTCGTGTTGCTGATGCTGGGGCTGGCCGACATGGCCGAATGCGAGCGGGCGGTGCAGCGCATGCTGCACGCGGTCAGCAATCCCCTGCTGGTGGCGCCGCAGCCCGTGATGCTGTCGGCCAGCATCGGCGTATCGGTGTTTCCGGTGGACGATTGCGATGCCGACACCCTGCTGCGACATGCCGACCAGGCGATGTACCGGGCCAAGCAGTCCGGCAAGAATTGCTTCCATCTCTTCGATGCCGACCAGGACCGGTATACCCGCAGCCGCTACGACCGCGTCGCGCGCATCCAGGATGCCCTCGATTACCACGAGATCGTCCTGCACTACCAGCCGAAGGTCGACATGCGCGCCGGTCGTGTGTCCGGTGCCGAGGCGCTGGTACGCTGGCAGCATCCGGAGCGCGGACTGTTGTCGCCGAACGAGTTCCTGCCGCTGATCGAGGACCACGACATGGTGATCCGCCTCGGCGAATGGGTGATCGAGGCGGTGCTGGAGCAGATGGAAACCTGGCAGGCACAGGGCCTGGCCATTCCGGTCAGCGTCAACGTGGCAGGGCGCCAATTGCAGAGCGCCGGCTTCGTTCAGCGCCTGAGCGAGGCGCTGGCCCGGCACCCGCGCGTGGCAAAGCAACTGGAACTCGAAGTCCTGGAAACCACCGCCCTCGAGGACATGGTGAAGGTGTCGCGCGTCATCGAGGAATGCAACGAACTCGGCGTGCCGTTTTCCCTGGATGACTTCGGTACCGGCTATTCATCGCTCACTTACCTCAAGCGCCTGCCGGTGACGACCATCAAGATCGACCAGAGCTTCGTCAGCGAGATCCTCAGCGACCCGAACAATCTGGTCATCGTGCAGGGCGTGATCGGCCTGACCAGCGCCTTCCAGCGCCGGGCGATCGCCGAGGGCGTGGAGACCGCAGAGCACGGCCGCCTGCTGCTGCAGCTCGACTGCGACCATGCGCAGGGCTACGGCATCGGCCGGCCGATGCCGCCCGACGAACTGGTCGGCTGGGTCCGGGACTGGCGTCCGGATCCGCAGTGGCAGGAGATTGCCGGCCTGCACTGGGATCTGGCCGACTACCCGATGCTGGTTGCCGAAGTGGAACACCGCAATTGGGTGGCGCAGGTGATCTATGCTGCCAAGCAGGGGCAACCGGTGCCGCACCGTCGCGTCGGCGATGCCCATTTTTGCCGCTTCGGTCGTTGGTACGATGGTCCGGAGGGCGACCGCTACCGGGCGTATCCCGCGTTCGGCCGGATTGCCGCGGAGCATCAGCGGATTCACGCGCTTGCCGAGGAAATCGACCGCCACATGCGCGACGGTCGTCCCGAGGCGGCGCGCGGCGTGCTGGCCCGTCTGGTCGATCAGGAGCGAGTCGTCCTCGCGCTGATCCGCGAGTTGCAGTTCCTGATCGCCAAACCACGCTGACTCGCAGACCGGCCAGCGCCTATTCCGGGGTGCCCCGGCGGTAAAGCCGCAGCCGCTCGCCGCGGTCGCCCGGCCGATGGCCTTCCCAGACCCGGGTCCAGCCGTCGGGCGCGCTCTCGGTCGGTCCGCCCTGGATCACCAGCCAGTTGCAGGACTTGCTGCCCCAGCGGGTGCGGATGCCGCCGAAGTACTCGAGCGCCGCCCGCTGGGGTGCGCCGAGCGAAAGGCGGCCAACGCAGCCGGCATCGGCGGGCAGGGCGCGTCGCAGGCTGGCGACCACCGGGCGGTAGGTCTTGCCATAGTCGATCCAGGGCATCCAGAGCGCCACCAGCAGCACCCAGGCGACCGTGACCCCCGCCGCCCAGCGGCTGACCACCCGCCACGGCGAGCGCGGCAGGCGGAGCAGGGCGGCGAGCCAGCCCGCTGTCGCGGCCAGGCCCGCCAGGGCCGCAAGCAGCGAAAACTGTGCGACGAAGCCGGGCTCGAGCTTGGCGATGTTGGCGGCGATCTTCGGCGGCCAGCCGGCATGCATGGCACTGAAGCCGAGCCAGACCAGCGCGGCGGCGATCGTCAGCGTCATCATGCCGAACCAGTCCCAGGCGTTGGCAGCGCCACGGCGCAGACGAATGGTGCCGGCCGCGGCGAGCAGCACCAGCGGCGGAATCAGCGGCAGCAGGTTTTCGGTCTTGGCCTCGTGGCTGAAGAACCATCCCAGGGCAACCGTGGTGCCGAGGAGGGGGATGGCGATATCCAGCGATGCCAGGTGATGGCGGGCACGCCAGACCGCCCACGGAGCGACATAGAGTATCGGCCAGGCGAACCAGCCGAGGAATTTCGCATGACCCGTCGTGAAGCCGCCGCGCAGTTCGACGGCGGATAGTTCCGCTGCCCACCAGGCATCGAAGTACACCGGCTCGTGTTCCGCCAGCAGCAGGGGCCAGGTTGCCGCAATGGCGGCGCCCAGGCAGACGGCGATCATGGCGGCAGTGAAGCGCCGCTGCAGCAAGGGGATCGCCAGCAAAGTCAGCGGTGGCAGCACGCCGGCCAGCCCGCCCGCGAGGAAGGCGGTCCCGTAGCTGGCGCCCATGACCAAGGCGCCGACCAAGGGTCGTCCGACGAGCAGCGTCACGCCCCAATAAGCGCCTGCGGTGGTGGCGAGGACGGCGGCGGCCGGCTGCGCCTCGTGCATCGGCACCAGCAGGCCCAGAGTGCCGATGGCCAGCAATGGGGCGCCCCAGCCTGCATCCCTGCCGTAGAGACTGCGTGCAGCGCCTGTGACGAAGAACAGGAACAGGCCGCCGAACAGGGCCGAAGCCAGGCGCGCGCCATCGTGGAAGGGCAGCAGGAATCCGGTCAGCCCGGCGGTGGCGGCGGCAACCCAATGCCAGAGGGGATCGGCTTCCGGCCAGGCTTCGCCGGCGAGCGTCGGTTTGAGCCAGTTGTCGCCGGCGAAAAAGCCGTGGGCGACAGCCAGTCCGACGGCATCTTCCGACTTCCAGGGATCGTGGCCGGTAATGCCGGCCAGCAGGTAGACCGCGCAGAGGAGCAGCACCAGCCAGGGCAGCGGTCCGGGTTGTCTGGAATCGAGCGTGAAATTCATCTCTGGTCAGAAACAAAAAAGGCAGCCGAAGCTGCCTTTATGCACATTGTCCAGCCAATCAGGCAGCGGCAGACTTGCCGTACTTCTGGCGGAAGCGCTCGATGCGACCGGCGGTGTCCATGACCTTTTGCTTGCCCGTGTAGAACGGATGGCAGGACGAGCAGACTTCGATGTGCAGCGGCTTGCTGTTGGTCGAGGCCGTCTTGAACGTGTTGCCGCAACTGCAGGTCACGTCGATTTCGTTGTACTTCGGGTGGATGCCTTCTTTCATGGCGATGTCCTTTTGTGTTCGGTGCGGGGCGCCCGTGGATTTGGCGGGCTATAAAGGGGGCGGATTATCCCTGAAAATCGGTTCGAAATCAACCACCAGGCATCAGCCTCGGCGCATGGCGTCGAAGAACTCGTTGTTGTTCTTCGTCGCCTTGACCTTGTCGAGCAGGAATTCGGTCGCTTCCAGGTCGTCCAGGCCGTACAGGAGCTTGCGCAGGATCCAGACCTTTTGCAGCACGTCCGCCTTCAGCAGCAGTTCTTCGCGCCGGGTGCCTGAGCGGTTCACGTTGATCGACGGATAGACGCGTTTTTCGGCCATGCGGCGATCCAGGTGGATCTCCATGTTGCCGGTGCCCTTGAATTCCTCGTAGATCACGTCGTCCATGCGGCTGCCGGTGTCGATCAGGGCGGTGGCGATGATGGTCAGCGAGCCGCCTTCCTCGACGTTGCGCGCGGCGCCGAAGAAGCGCTTCGGCTTCTGCAGCGCGTTGGCATCGACGCCGCCGGTGAGTACCTTGCCGGAGGCCGGCACGACGGTGTTGTAGGCGCGGGCCAGGCGGGTGATCGAGTCGAGCAGGATCACGACGTCCTTCTTGTGCTCGACCAGGCGCTTCGCCTTTTCGATCACCATTTCGGCGACCTGCACGTGGCGCGTGGCCGGCTCGTCGAAGGTGGAGGCGACGACCTCGCCCTTGACCGAGCGGGTCATTTCGGTGACTTCCTCGGGGCGCTCGTCGATCAGCAGGACGATCAGCACCACGTCGGGATGGTTGGCGGTGATCGCATGCGCGATGTGCTGCATCATGATCGTCTTGCCGCTCTTCGGCGCGGCGACCAGCAGGCCGCGCTGACCCTTGCCGATCGGCGCGATGATGTCGATGACGCGGCTGGTGAAGTTCTCTTCGCCGCGCATCTCGCGCTCGAGCTTCATGTGCTCGGTCGGGTGCAGCGGCGTCAGGTTCTCGAACAGGATCTTGTGCTTGCTGGCCTCGGGGCTTTCGCCATTGACCTTGTCCAGCTTGACCAGCGCGAAGTAGCGCTCGCCTTCCTTGGGGGTGCGGATCTCGCCTTCGATGGTGTCGCCGGTGCGCAGGTTGAAGCGGCGGATCTGCGAGGGCGAGACGTAGATGTCGTCGGTGCCGGCCAGATAGGAAATGTCCGGCGAACGCAGGAAGCCGAAGCCGTCGGGCAGGACTTCCATGGCGCCGTCGCCGTAGATCGTTTCGCCTTTCCTGGCCTGGTTCTTCAGCAGGGCGAAGATCAGTTCCTGCTTGCGCAGCCGGTTGGCGCCTTCAATGCCGTCGGCGTTGGCCATGTCGAGCAGGGTGCTGACATGATGGGCTTTAAGCTCCGAGAGATGCATGGGAAGACCTGTGCGGTAACGCGGGAATGGTGTCCGGAATCGGGATCCGGAGAGCGTGCTTTCTGGGGGTGCTTGGATTTGGCCGGGAGTGCCGGCTCTGGCCTGAATCCGCGGCGCTTGTGCTTATCGAAGCGCGAATTCAGGCGCGGACTCTAGCGAGTTCAGAGATTGCTGTCAATGAAGGCGGTCAGTTGCGACTTGGACAGGGCGCCGATCTTGGTCGCCTCGACGTTGCCGCCCTTGAACAGGATCAGGGTCGGAATGCCGCGGATGCCGTATTCGCCCGGGGTTTTCGGGTTCTCGTCGATGTTGAGCTTGGCGACTTTCAGCTTGCCGCCGTACTCCTTGGCCACGTCTTCGAGGATGGGCGCGATCATCTTGCACGGCCCGCACCACTCGGCCCAGTAATCGACCAGCACGGGCGTGCCCGAGTCCAGTACCTCGGACTTGAAGTTGGCGTCGGTGACATGAAGGATGTGTTCGCTCATGGATTCCTCTGGAGATTGAAAACTGCAACGGCATCCTAACAAATAATTGGCAGAACTTAAAAGCTGAGTACTATACTCAACCATAGGCGATTGGAGATGACCCATGGCATTTGTGGTCACGGAAGCGTGCATCAAGTGCAAATACACGGACTGCGTCGATATCTGTCCGGTCGATTGCTTTCGGGAAGGGCCGAATTTTCTGGTCATCGATCCCGACGAGTGCATCGATTGCACGCTGTGCGTGCCCGAATGTCCGGTCGAGGCGATCTTTGCCGCGGACGACGTTCCCGACAACCAGAAGGCCTTCATCGCGCTCAACGCCGAGTTGGCCAAGCATTGGCCGGCCATCATCGAGCGCAAGGCACCGCCGGACGATGCGGACGAATGGAAAGGGGTCGGCGACAAGCTGCGCTTACTGCAACGCTGAAAAGGAGGGTGTCATCATGCGGGTACACGAAATCCTTGCCGTAAAAGGCAAAGTTCTCTACACCATTACCCCGGAAATGAAGCTCTCGGCGGCGGCGGCAACGATGAGCGAGCGCGATGTCGGCTCCCTGGCCTGCATCGAACATGGCCGCATGGCCGGCATGCTGACCTTCCGCGAAATCGTCCGGGTGCTGCATGCCAAGGGCGCCTCCTGGGGCTCGGTCAACGTCGGCGAAGTGATGGTGCGCGATCCCGTCGTCGGCCGGCCGGAAATGGAGGTCGATGAGCTGCGCCGCCTGATGGTGGAGAAGCACATGCGCTATCTGCCGATCATGGACGGCGACACGCTGCTCGGCGTCATCTCCTTCCACGACGTCGCCCGTGCGGTGCTCGAGGAACAGGGTTTCGAGAATCGCATGCTCAAGGCCTACATCAGCGACTGGCCGCAGGACGAAGTCCGCGCCTGAACCGTTGCCGAAGTCAGCCGTGGCGGGGCGCCGTGGTAGACTGGGCGCATGTCCGGCAATAGCTTTGGCACCCTGTTTCGCGTCGCCTCCTTCGGTGAATCCCATGGTCCCGCCATCGGTTGCGTCGTCGATGGCTGTCCACCCGGACTGGAGATTTCCGAGGCCGATATCCAGGCCGAGCTCGATCGCCGTCGGCCTGGTACCTCCCGCCACGTCACCCAGCGCCAGGAGCCCGACACCGTCGAAATCCTCTCGGGCGTCTTCGAGGGCAAGACCACCGGTACGCCGATCGCCCTGCTGATCCGCAACCAGGACCAGCGCAGCAAGGACTACGGCAACATCGCCAACAGTTTTCGGCCGGGCCACGCCGACTACACCTACTGGCAGAAGTACGGCATCCGCGACTATCGCGGCGGCGGGCGTGCCAGCGCGCGGGAAACCGCGGTGCGCGTTGCCGCCGGGGCGATCGCCAGGAAGTGGCTGCGCGAACGCTATGGCGTGATCGTGCGCGGCTACCTGAGCCAGTTGGGTCCCATCGAGATTCCGCTGCGAGACTGGTCGGCGGTGGCGCAGAATCCATTCTTTGCGCCCGACGCGGCGATCGTGCCGCAACTCGAGTCCTACATGGACAAGCTGCGCAAGGACGGCGACTCGATCGGCGCGCGCATCACCGTGATCGGCGAAAACGTTCCGGTCGGCTGGGGCGATCCGGTCTACGACCGGCTCGACGCCGACATCGCCTATGCCATGATGGGCATCAACGCGGTGAAGGGCGTCGAAGTCGGTGCCGGTTTCGCGTCGATCACCCAGCGCGGCAGCGAGCACGGCGACGAGCTGACGCCGCAGGGCTTTCTCAGCAACCACGCGGGCGGCATCCTGGGCGGCATATCGACGGGCCAGGACGTGGTGGTCAATATCGCCATCAAGCCGACCTCCAGTATCCGTCTGCCGCGCCGTTCGATCGACCTGCAAGGGCGACCGACCACCGTAGAAACGCATGGCCGCCACGATCCCTGCGTGGGCATACGCGCCACGCCGATCGCCGAGGCGATGCTGGCCCTGGTCCTGATCGACGCGGCCTTGCGCCACCGCGCTCAATGTGCCGACGTGCAGTGCCCGACGCCGAAGGTGCCGGGGCGGCTGGTAGAATGAATCAACAATAGATAGCAGGGAGAGTTCCGATGCAAGTGGATCACCACGACCTGTACGCAGATTTCCCGGAGATGCGTGACGCTATCGACGACCTGCGCGAGCACAACCCCTATTTCCGCCGTTCGATGGGCCAGTATGGCCGTCTCACCGGGCGGGTCGAGGATCTCGAAGTGCACGACATGCCCGTCGCCGACTTCACCATGGAAGACATGAAGAAGCAGCGCGTGTACTTGAAGGATCAGCTCTACCACTTCTTGCTGGCATACCGGCAGGGCCAGAAGACCCGATAGTCCTTCCAGGGGCCGGGCGCGTGCGCCTGCCGCGCACCGATGCCACTGCGTAACTCGCCCCCGCCGTCGCCGGCATCCGCCCATTGGCGCTTGTCGGCGTGGTATTTCTTCTATTTCGCCTACATCGGCGCATTCGCGCCGTATTTCACGCTTTACCTGCAATCCCTCGGCCTCGCCGCCCCGGCCATCGGCACCCTCATGTCGGTGACCCTGGCAATGCGCCTGCTGGCGCCCAACCTGTGGGGTTGGCTGGCCGACCGCATCGACCGCAAGGTCCTGGTGGTGCGCGTGTCGGCGCTGCTGGCGATTGCCGGCTTCCTGCTGTTCTTCGTCGCCCGCGGTTTCTGGACGCTGTTCGCGGCCATGGCGCTGATGTCCTTCTTCTGGAGTGCTTCCCTGCCGCTGGTGGAGGCGCTGACGCTGCGGCATCTCGAGGGAAGGCCCGAGCAGTACGGGCGCATCCGGCTCTGGGGTTCCGTCGGTTTCATCGCGGCGGTCGTGGGCACGGGCGTCTGGCTCGATCAGGCGCCTCTGGCCAGCCTGCTATGGGTCAATCTCGGACTCCTGGCAGGCATCCTGTTCTGTGCCGGCCTGCTCAGGGACGCCCCTGGCATGGGCTCGGTGGCAGCGCCGCAAAGCCTGCGCACAGGCCTGCTGCGGCCCGAAGTCGTGGCGTTGCTGGCCGCCTGCTTCTTCATGTCGGCGGCGCACAGCCCGTTTTACGTCTTCTACTCGATCCACCTGGTCGATCACGGTTATGACAAGACGGCGGTCGGCCTGCTGTGGTCGCTGGGCGTCGTCGCGGAGATCGCGGTCTTCCTCGGCATGCCGCGCCTGATGCGCAACTGGTCGCTGCGCGGCATCCTGCTGACCAGCTTTGCACTCGCCGCAATCCGCTTCCTGCTCATCGGCTGGGGGGCCGGCGCCATCGGCTTGCTGTTGCTGGCCCAGGTGCTCCATGGCGCGACTTTCGGCGCCTGCCACGCAGCGGCGGTGGCGGCGCTGAACCGCTGGTTTCCGGCGCAGCAGCAGGCGCGCATCCAGGCCCTGTATGGCAGCATCTCGTACGGTGCGGGCGGCATGTTCGGCAACCTGGCCAGCGGCGCGGTCTGGGACTGGCTCGGCGCGGGCCCGGCCTTCACCCTGGGCTCGGCCTTCGCCATCGTCAGCGTGCTGCTGGCATGGCGGGGGTGGCGCCCCGAGCCCATAAGCGGCGACCACCCTGTGCGATAATCGCACCTCTCCGAGAAGCCGATCGGCTCGGCCGCAGCGCTCCCGGACTCAGTCAATCTGGATAGGAATGGACATGAAGATTTGCGTGTTGCCCGGCGACGGCATCGGCCCGGAAATCACCGCCCAGGCGGTGCGCGTGTTGCAGGCCCTCGGCCTGAAGATGGAAATGGAAGAGGCCCTGCTGGGCGGCTGTGCCGTCGATGCAGCGGGCGATCCCTATCCGGAGGCGACCCGCAAGCTGGCCCAGGAAGCCGATGCAGTGCTGCTCGGCGCCGTCGGCGGTCCCCAGTGGGACAACAATCCGCGCGAACTGCGGCCCGAGCGCGGGCTGCTCGGCATTCGCAAGCATCTCGGCCTGTTCGCCAACCTGCGGCCCGCGGTCCTCTATCCTGAGCTCGCCAATGCCTCGACGCTGAAGCCGGAAGTGGTCGCCGGACTCGACATCCTGATCGTCCGCGAACTGACCGGCGACATCTACTTCGGCCAGCCGCGCGGCATCGAGGTCAGGAACGGCGAGAAGGTCGGCTTCAACACCATGATCTACAGCGAGTCGGAGATCCGCCGCATCGCCAAGGTCGCCTTCGAGGCGGCGCGCCGGCGCAGCAAGAAGGTCTGCTCGGTGGACAAGATGAACGTCCTCGAGTGCACCCAGCTCTGGCGCGACGTGGTGATCAGCGTCGCACCCGAGTATCCGGATGTGGAACTCACGCACATGCTGGTCGACAACGCCGCTATGCAACTGGTGCGCAACCCGAAGCAGTTCGACGTCATGGTCACCGGCAACATGTTCGGCGACATCCTGTCCGACGAAGCCTCGATGCTGACCGGCTCGATCGGCATGTTGCCTTCGGCCTCGCTCGATGCGAACAACAAGGGTCTTTACGAACCCTGCCACGGTTCGGCGCCGGATATCGCCGGCAAGGGGGTCGCGAACCCGTTGGCGACCATCCTTTCCGCGGCGATGATGCTACGCTATACCTTCAGCATGGAAGAGGCGGCGCAACGCATCGAGAATGCGGTCAAGAAAGTGCTTGCCCAGGGCTACCGGACCGGCGACATCTTCGAGCCGGGCATGAAGAAGGTCGGTACGCGCGAAATGGGCGACGCGGTGCTGGCGGCGCTGTAACGGTCACGGATATTCAAGGATTGTCGAAATGAAGCGAGTGGGTCTGGTAGGGTGGCGTGGCATGGTGGGCTCGGTGCTGATGCAGCGCATGCGGGCAGAGGGCGATTTTGCCCTGATCGAGCCGGAGTTCTTCACGACTTCCAATGTCGGCGGCAAGGGCCCGGCCGAAGGCGGCGGCGCGCCGTTGAAGGATGCCGGGAGCATCGACGAGTTGCGCCGGATGGACATCATCATCACCTGCCAGGGCGGCGACTATACGAACGAGGTGTTCCCCAAGCTGCGGGCGGCCGGCTGGAGCGGCCACTGGATCGATGCGGCGTCGAGCCTGCGCATGAAGGACGATGCGGTGATCATCCTCGATCCCGTCAATCAGCATGTGATCAAGGATGCGCTGGCCAAGGGCGGTCGCAACTGGATTGGCGGCAACTGCACGGTCTCGCTGATGTTGATGGCCTTGGGCGGCCTGTTCAAGGCCGATCTGGTCGAGTGGCTGACGTCCATGACCTACCAGGCGGCCTCCGGCGCCGGCGCCCAGAACATGCGCGAACTGCTGCAGCAGATGGGCGAGGCTCACGGCGTCGTCAAGTCGCTGCTGGACGACCCGGCGTCCGCAATTCTCGACATCGACCGGGAAGTTGCCGGCATCCTGCGCGACGACAGGTTCCCGACCGCCAACTTCGGCGTGCCGCTGGCCGGTTCGCTGATCCCCTGGATCGACAAGGATCTGGGCAACGGCCAGAGTCGCGAGGAATGGAAGGGCGGCGCCGAGACCAACAAGATCCTCGGGCTCGGCGCCCGGCCCATTCCCGTCGATGGCCTGTGTGTGCGCATCGGCGCCATGCGCTGCCATTCGCAGGCAATGACGATCAAATTAAAGAAAGACGTGCCGCTTGCCGATATCGAGGCCATGCTGGCTGCGCACAACGATTGGGTAAAGGTCATCCCGAACCAGCGTGACGTGACCATGAGGGAGTTGACCCCGACAGCGGTGACCGGCACGTTGGCGACCCCGGTCGGGCGCCTGCGCAAGCTAGCCATGGGGCCGGAATACCTGTCGGCATTCACCGTCGGGGATCAGCTCCTCTGGGGCGCGGCAGAACCCTTGCGCCGGATGTTGCGAATTCTCCTCGCCTGAGGAATTCCCCCAACATGATGCAAAGGTTTAGCTTGCATCGCTAACTGCATGATGTTATTTTGAATACTGGATTGTTGTCCCCACGGGGAGGCATTGTGGCCAAATCGATAAAGCGAAACGGATTCCAACTGTCAGCTCTTGCCGCGGCGTTATGCCTGTCGGCCGGCGGTGCAAATGCCGCGGGGCTAGGCAAGATCACGGTTCTGTCACCCCTGGGGCAACCGCTGCGCGCAGAAATTGATGTCAACGCGACGCAGGAGGAACAGGCGTCGATGAACGCGCGACTGGCGTCGCCCGAAGCCTTCCGCCAGGTCGGCATCGAATATGTCCAGGCGATCGCCAATATTCGATTCACCGTCGACAAGCGCCAGGATGGCCAGCCTTATCTGCGCATGACCAGCGATCGGCCGATGAACGAGCCGTTCATAGACGTCCTGGTCGAACTCACCTGGTCGTCCGGGCGCATGGTGCGCGAGTACACCGTGCTGCTCGATCCGCCGGACGGACTGACGCCAGCCGCGCCGGCCGCCATTGCTCCGCCCACGGCGGCGAAGCCGGCGCCGGTCCAGAAACCCGTTGCCGCCGCCGCGCCCGCCCCGGTCGTGGCGCCCGCCCCGGCACCGGCTGCCGAGAAGCCCGCGCCGGCTGCCGCCGCCGCCGCCCAGAAACCTGCGCCGGCCCCGGCGATGGCGCAAGCTGCCGCCAAGGGCGGCGAGGAAGCGGGCAGTCGCGCGGTGAAGAGTGGCGATACTTTGACCAAGATCGCCGCCGAGACGAAACCGGCGGGCATCACGCTCGATCAAATGCTGGTGGCGCTGCTCAGGAACAACGAGGGGGCCTTCGACCGCGGCAACATGAACCGCCTGCGCGCCGGGAAGATCCTGACCATTCCGAATGCCGAGGCCGCCGCCGCCGTTGCGCCGGCCGAAGCGCGACAGGTCGTCGTGACCCAGGCGCGGGATTTCAACGCCTATCGCAGCAAGCTGGCCGCCGCCGTTGCAAGCGCCCCCGCCAAGGAAGAGGCGACCAAGCAGCAGGACCAGGGCAAGATCGCGCCCAAGGTTGCCGACAAGCCCGCTGCGGCCGAGCCGGCCAAGGACAAGCTGGAAGTGTCGCGTACCGAGGCGGCCAGGAATGCCAAGGCCCTGCAGGGGCGGATCACGGCGCTGGAAGAGGATCTGGTGGCCCGCGAGCGGGCGCTCAAGGAGGCGAACAGCCGCGTCGCCGATCTTGAAAAGAACCTGGCCGACATGAAGAAGCTCGCCGAACTCAGGAGCCAGGCGGGCGCCCAGATGCAGAAGCAGGCCGAGGCGGCGAAGCCGCCGGTGGCAGTCGCGAAACCCATCCCGCCGGAGCCCGTTGCGGTCAAGCCTGTCGAACCGGTGCCGCCCGCCCCGGTCGAGCCGCCCAAGCCGGCTGAAGTGCCCGCCGCCCCGCCGGCGGTCGAGGCGCCGAAACCCGTCGAACCGCTGGAGGAAAAGAAGACTCCGGCGCCGGTCATCCCGGCCGAGCCCGACATTGCGGAACCCAGCTTCATCGACGAAAACCCCGCTTTGGTCTATGGCGGTGGCGGCCTGGTTGCGCTCCTGTTGGGCTACCTCGGCGTGTCCATGTTCCGGCGCAAGTCCCGTGGCGACGGCGCCGTGCCGACGGCGAGCCGCCTGAGCGAAGGCGACTTGATGGCGAATTCGGTATTCGGGACGACCGGTGGACAGGCCGTGGATACGAGCGCATCGATCCAGACCGACTTCAGCCAGGCCAGCCTGTCGGCCATCGACACCGACGAAGGCGTCGATCCGGTTGCCGAGGCAGATGTCTACATGGCCTATGGACGGGATGCGCAAGCCGAGGAGATTCTGGTCGATGCGCTGAAGACGGATCCGTCACGGCTCGCCATCTATCTCAAGCTGCTCGAGATCTATTCGGGCCACAAGAATCTCGGCAAGTTCGAGAAGATTGCCACCGACCTGCGCGGGCAGACCGGTGGTACCGGGCCCGACTGGGACAAGGCGGCGGCCATGGGGCGCACGATCGATCCGGGCAATCCGCTTTATGCCGGTGGCGACATGGGCGCCGATCGACTGCCCGAGCCGGTCATTCCGGAAGTGGAAACGCCGGTCGCCGCGATCGAGCCGCCTCCGCTGCGGATGGAAAACACCGTGACATTGCCGGGGCAGTTGTCGCAACTGGCCGAGTCGGCCAGGCCGGCGGCACCTCCCGTACCGACCAATCTCGGCTTCGATCTTGATCTCGGCTCGCCCTCGGCGGCGGCCGCGATCGCCTTCGGCGGCAAGAACGCTGCCCCGCCGGCCGCACTGGACCTCGATGTTGGCGCGCCCAGTATCGCATCGGCGCTCGATACGCTCGACGTCGACCTATCCCTGCCCGATGTCGCGGCGGCACCGCAAGGCGCCGGCGGCGCCCAGTCGTCCGGCAGCGGCGGCCTCGACTTCGAGTTCGATCTCGATGCTCCGGGGGCGAGCGGCTCGGCCCCGGCGATCAAGGAACCGACCGTCGATTTCTCGGGCATCAATCTCGACCTCGTCACCTCGTCCGCGCCGTCCATGGAGCCGGCAGCAGAGCCGGCCGCTGCGGATGGCGATAACGCCGATGTCACCACCAAGCTGGAACTCGCCCAGGCCTATGAAGAAATGGGAGACCGGGAAGGCGCGCGCGAATTGCTGGAAGAAGTCATCCAGGAAGGCAGCGCACACCAGCAGGATCTCGCCCGCAGCAAGCTGGCGTCCCTGGACGGTTGATCCCATGGTCGCGGCGGAAACATCCGCCGCGACAGCCGCAGGTCCGTTGTGAGCTTCCACCCCGCCACCCTGCTGTTCGCATGGGGCGTTCTCGTCGCACTGCTGCAGCCTCTTCCGGCCACTGCCCTGGCCTGGATTGCCGCCGTGGTGCTGCCGCTGGCAGTGGCGTTCGCACGTCGACGCATGCTCGCGCTGTTGCGCCGAACCCGCTGGCTGTTCCTGTCGATCATATTGTTGTTTGCCCTGGCGACCCCGGGCCAGCGGCTGCCCGGCGTCGTCGGTGACCTGGGCATCACCCTGGACGGACTTCTGCTGGCCGCCGAGCATGGGCTGCGCCTGCTGTTGCTCCTCGCATCGTTGGCCGCGCTGCACGAGCGGCTGGGCACGCCGGGCATGATGGCCGGGCTGCACTGGCTGTTGGCGCCCATCGCCAAATGGCGAACGCTGCGGGAACGGATTGTCGTGCGCTTGATGCTGGTCCTCGATTCCGTCGAGAATGCGCCGGCCGCCACTTGGCGCGAATGGCTGAATCGCGATCTCGAGGGGCAGGACCGGCTGGTGCTGGCAGTGGGTTCGCTGCGCTGTTCCGACTGGCTCGCGTTGGCGTCGCTCGGTGTGCTGATCTATCTTCAGGCAGGGGCACAGGTGTGAGGATCGCGCTCGGCATCGAGTACGACGGCACATCGTTCGCCGGTTGGCAGTCGCAGACGCACCGCAATACCGTGCAAGACGCGATCGAGCGCGGACTGTCGGCGGTCGCGGACCGACCGGTCGCCACGGTGTGCGCCGGCCGTACCGACGCCGGCGTGCATGCGCTGATGCAGGTGGTCCATTTCGATGTCGATGTACTGCGCCCGGACTCCGCCTGGGTGCGGGGCACCAATGCGAACCTGCCTCCAGCGGCAGCCGTCGTTTGGGCGCGGCCGGTGGCCGACGACTTCCATGCCCGCTACTCGGCACTCGGGCGTCGCTATCGGTACGTGCTGCTGAATCAACCCGTGCGTCCTGCGCTCATGCACGGGAAAGTCGGCTGGCATCACCTGCCTCTGGATGTTGACGCAATGCGTTTGGCGGCGGCCGCGCTGGTGGGGGAACATGACTTCTCGGCATTCCGCTCGTCGGAATGCCAGGCGAAGTCGCCGGTCCGGACGCTTCGAAAGTTCGATATCAGCCGTCAAGGCGAAGTGATCGTCTTCGATCTTGAGGCGAATGCCTTTCTTCATCACATGGTGCGAAATCTGGTCGGGGCGCTCGTCTATGTCGGCAACGGGCGCTGGGCCCCGGGTAGGGTGGCGACCGTCCTGACCGGGCGGGACCGTTCGAAAGGGGCGCCCACCTTCGACGCCGCCGGGCTCTACTTCGTCGGCGCCGACTACGATGCCCGCTGGTCGCTGCCCGCCGCAGGCCGTATCATGCCGCCTGCCCTTTCATTCCCGGCCTGAACATGTCGAGAACCCGCGTCAAAATCTGCGGCATTACCCGCGAACAGGATCTCGGTGCTGCCGCTGCGGCCGGTGCGGATGCGCTCGGCTTCGTGTTTTATCCGCCCAGCCCGCGTTTCCTTGCCGCGGACCGAGCGGCTGAACTGGTACGACAGGTGCCGCCGTTCGTTTCCACCGTCGGCCTGTTCGTCAATCCGGATCCCGATTTCGTGCGGGCGACATTGGCGGCGGTGCCGCTCGACCTGCTCCAGTTTCAGGGCGACGAATCCCCGGAGTTCTGCGCGCAATTCGCGCGTCCATACCTGAAGGTCGCGCGGATGAGGCCGGGGCTCGATCTGCTAGAATTCGCCCGCACTTTCGCCTCTGCGCGGGGGCTGCTGCTCGATGCCTATGTCGAAGCTTACGGCGGCGCCGGTCAGACGTTCGACTGGTCTTTGGTGCCGCGGGGCCTGCCGACGCCGATACTGTTGGCCGGCGGGCTTACCGCGGACAACGTGGGTAGCGCCATCCGGAAGTTGCGGCCTTGGGCAGTCGATGTCAGCAGTGGGGTCGAAATCGCCAAGGGCATCAAGGATGCCGCCAAGATCGCCGCTTTCATCGCGGCAGTGAAGAATGCAGATGCCTGATAGTTCATATACATTGCCTGACGATAGAGGCCATTTCGGCAAGTTTGGCGGCATTTTTGTCGCCGAAACCCTAATTCCGGCCCTGGAGGAATTGCGGCTTGCCTATGAAGCGGCGAAAGTCGATGCCGCCTTCCGCGCCGAGTACGAGTACGAACTGGAGCACTATGTCGGCCGGCCCAGCCCGATCTACCACGCGAAGCGCTGGTCGGATCTGCTCGGCGGCGCCCAGATCTACCTCAAGCGCGAAGACCTGAACCACACCGGCGCCCACAAGGTGAACAACTGCATCGGCCAGGCCTTGCTGGCCCGGCGCATGGGCAAGCCGCGCGTGATTGCCGAAACCGGGGCCGGCCAGCATGGCGTCGCCACCGCCACCGTCGCCGCCCGCTACGGCATGGAGTGCGTCGTCTACATGGGTTCGGAAGACGTCAAGCGCCAGGCAGCCAACGTCTATCGCATGAAGCTGCTCGGCGCCACCGTGGTGCCGGTCGAATCGGGCTCGAAGACGCTCAAGGACGCGCTTAACGAAGCGATGCGCGACTGGGTCACCAACGTCGGCAACACCTTCTACATCATCGGCACCGTCGCCGGTCCGCATCCGTATCCGATGATGGTGCGGGATTTCCAGAAGATCATCGGCGAGGAGTGCCTGACGCAACTGCCCGAACTGGCCGGTCGGCAGCCGGACGCGGTGATCGCCTGCGTCGGCGGCGGTTCCAACGCCATGGGCATCTTCCATTCGTACGTGCCCCATTCGGAGATCAGACTGATCGGCGTCGAAGCCGCCGGGTACGGGTTGGCGACCGGCAAGCATGCCGCATCGCTCACCGCCGGTCGGCCGGGGGTGCTGCACGGCAACCGGACCTATCTGCTGCAGGACGAGAATGGCCAGATCATCGAGACCCACTCGGTATCGGCCGGCCTCGATTATCCGGGCGTCGGCCCCGAGCATGCCTGGCTGAAGGATTCCGGCCGTGCCGAGTACGTCACCATCACCGACGACGAGGCATTGCAGGCCTTCCACGACCTGTGTCGCTACGAAGGCATCATCCCGGCGCTCGAATCGAGCCATGCGCTGGCCTACGCCGCCAAGCTGGCCCCGACGCTGGCCACGGAAAAGGTGTTGCTGGTGAACCTCTCGGGCCGCGGCGACAAGGACATGCACACGGTCGCGGAAAAGTCGGGGATCCAGTTCTGATGTCGCGCATTCAAGCTGCCTTCGACAGGCTCAAGTCCCGGGGGCGCAAGGCGCTCATTCCCTACATCATGGCCGGTGACCCTGAACCCGGTGCGACGCTGGCGCTGATGCGCGCCCTGGTCGCCGGCGGCGCCGACATCATCGAGCTCGGTGTGCCGTTCTCCGATCCGATGGCCGACGGGCCGACCATTCAGCGGGCAGCGGAGCGCGCGTTGGCCTACGGGATCAGCCTGCATACCGTGCTCGGCATGGTCGGCGAGTTCCGCCGGCACGACGCCGACACGCCGGTCGTCCTGATGGGTTACGCGAATCCGATCGAAGCCTACGGCATCGGCCGCTTTGCCGATGACGCCGCCAAGGCGGGCGTTGACGGCGTATTGGTGGTCGATTATCCGCCGGAAGAGTGCGTGGAATTTGCGGACGTACTCAAGCAGCACCGCATCGACCCGATTTTCCTGCTGGCGCCGACCTCGACCGAGCGGCGTTACTCGGAAGTCGCGCAGGCAGGCAGCGGCTATATTTACTACGTGTCGCTGAAGGGAGTCACCGGTTCCGGCAAACTCGACCTCGACGAAGTGGCGCGACGCATTCCGGCCATCCGGCAGAAGGTCGGCATGCCCGTCGGCGTCGGCTTCGGCATCCGCGACGGCGCCAGCGCCGCGCGCATTGCCGCGGTCGCCGACGCGGTGGTGATCGGCAGCCGCATCATTGAGGAAATCGAACAATCACCTCCGGGCGAGGCGCCGCAGCGGGTCACCGCGCTGCTCGGCGGCATCCGCAGGGCCATGGACGAAGGAGCGAAATCATGAGCTGGTTGCAGAAGCTGTTGCCGCCGAAGATCAAGCGCAGCGAGGGCGTGCGCAAGACGGTGCCGGAAGGCCTGTGGACCAAGTGCCCGTCCTGCGAGGCCGTGCTGTATGCGACCGATCTGGACAACAACCAGAACGTCTGCCCGAAGTGCAATCACCACAACCGGCTGCGCGCGCGGGCGCGGCTGGACATGCTGCTCGATGCGGAAGGGCGCTTCGAGATCGGCGCCGAGGTGGTGCCGACCGATCCGCTCAAGTTCAAGGACAGCCGCCGCTACGCCGACCGCCTGGTGGCCGCCAACGAGGATACCGGCGAGCCCGACGCGATGGTCGTCATGCAGGGCGCCATCAAGACGGTACCGGTGGTGATGGCCTGCTTCGACTTCGAATTCATGGGCGGTTCGATGGGTTCCGTGGTGGGCGAGAAATTCGTGCGCGGCGTGCGTGCCGCCATCGAGGCGCAGGTGCCTTTCGTCTGCATTACCGCCAGTGGCGGGGCGCGCATGCAGGAAGGCCTGTTCTCCCTGATGCAGATGGCCAAGACCACGGCAGCGGTGACGCAACTGGCGGTGCACAAGCTGCCTTTCATCACCGTGCTTACCGATCCGACCATGGGCGGTGTCTCGGCCAGCTTCGCCTTCGTCGGCGATGTGGTGATCGCCGAACCGGGCGCGCTGATCGGCTTTGCCGGCCCGCGCGTGATCGAGCAGACCGTGCGCGAGAAGCTGCCGGAAGGCTTCCAGCGCGCCGAGTTCCTGGTCGAGAAGGGGGCCATCGACATGATCGTCGACCGGCGCCAGTTGCGCGACAAGCTCGCCGCCGTGATGACCCTCCTGCAACGGGTTCCCGCCCCGGCCTGATGACGCTGGTCGACTGGCTGGCGTTCATCGAGCGCCAGCATGCGCAGCCGATCGCCCTCGGGCTGGATCGCGTCCGCAGCCTTGCCCGGGTGCTGGACCAGCGCCCGACCTGCCCGCTCATCCTGGTCGGCGGCACCAACGGCAAGGGTTCCACCTGCGCGATGCTCGAACGTATCCTGCTCGCGGCCGGCTATCGCGTCGGCCTCTACACCTCGCCCCACTTGCTCCGCTACAACGAGCGCGTGCGCATCGGCGGCCGGCCGGTCGGCGATGAGGCGCTGTGCGCCGGCTTCGCGCGTGTCGAAGCCGCAAGAGTCAGCCGTGGCGACACGCCGCTCACCTATTTCGAGTTCGGCACGCTGTGCGCCTGGGAAGTGTTCGCCGCCCAGCCGCTCGATGCGATCATCCTCGAAGTCGGTCTCGGCGGCCGGCTCGACGCGACCAACGTCTACGACCCCGATGTTGCCATCGTCACCGGCATCGACCTCGATCACATGGATTACCTGGGTCCGACGCGCGAGGCCATCGGTTTCGAGAAGGCCGGCATCTTCCGCGCCGGCCGGCCGGCCATCTGCGGCGATGCCCAACCGCCGCAGCGCCTGCTCGATCATGCGGCAGCGATCGGTGCCGACCTGCAGGTATTGGGTCGCGATTTCGGTTTCGAGCGCCAGGAAGGGCAGTGGCAGTTCCGCGGCCGCCACGGTAACCGCAGCGGCCTGGCCTTTCCCGCCCTGCGCGGCAATCGCCAACTCGACAATGCCTCCTGCGTGCTGGCGGCGCTCGATGAGGTGCGCGAGCGCCTGCCCGTCGCCATGCAGGACATCCGGCGCGGGCTGGCCGAGGTCGAATTGAGCGGCCGCTTCCAGGTGTTGCCCGGCCGTCCGGCCATCGTGCTCGACGTGGCCCACAACCCGCAAGCGGCCCGGGTGCTGGCCGACAACCTCGGCAGCATGGCCTTCCATCCGCGTACCTGGGCGGTGTTCGGCATGATGCGCGACAAGGATGTCGCGGGCGTGGTCGAGGCATTGCGCGGCCGCGTCGATCAATGGCTGCCGGCAACGCTGGCGGGGCCGCGTGCGGCAAGCGCCGGCGAACTGGCGGAAATCCTCGTCGCGGCAGGCGTGGGCGGACCGCTGCCGACCTTCGCATCGGCCTCCGCGGCCTTTGCATACGCCCATAAGGAGGCGGGTGAAGATGATAGAATTCTTGTCTTCGGATCCTTCCTGACGGTGGCCGATGTCCTGCGTGTCCTGGGGCGCGCGGCAGCCTGAACGAATATGGCGCAACTCGATACAGACGCAACTCCCGACGGCCAACTGGAGCAGAAGAAACGTGCCCGGCGGCGCCTGGTCGGCGCAGCCGCGCTTGCCTTGCTGGCGGCCATCGTGCTGCCGATGGTGATGGACCACGAGCCGCGGCAGCCGGCCCAGGACGTCCAGGTGCGCATACCCAGCCAGGACGGCGGCGGCATCGCGTCCCGGATCCTGCCCAACAAGGCCGCGCCGACGCCGTTGCCGCCTTCGCCGCCCGATTCGGCGCCCGAGGCTGCGGCCGACGCGAAGCCCCTCATCGAACCGAAGCCGCCCGCCGAGATTCCCCGCGACGACAAGCCTGCACCCAAGCCGGTCGACAAGTCGGTAGCCAAGCCCGCCGAGAAGCCGGTCAGCAAGGCCGACGAGGCGCGTGCGCGCGCTGCGCTGGCCGGCCAGGAAGTCGGTGACGCCTGGCTCGTGCTGATCGGTGCCTACAAGGACGAGGCCAACGTCAGGCAATTGACCGCCAAGCTCAAGCAGGTCGGCGTGCCTGCGTTTACGGAGCATTTCGATTCGCCGCAGGGACCGCGCACGCGGGTCCGGGCCGGTCCCTTCAAGACGCGCCAGGCGGCCGAGCAGGCGCTGGCGAAAATGAAGAAGGTGGGCATCAACGGACCCATCGCCCAGTCCGGAAAGTGACGATCTTCGACTACGCGGTGTTCGGCATCGTCGGCGCCTCGTCCCTGCTGGGGCTCTGGCGCGGCGTGATCGCCGAAGTCCTGGCGCTGGCGGCCTGGATAGTAGCCTTCATAGCCGCGCGGGCATTGGGCGGGGAAGCGGCGACCTATTTTGAGGGGGTGGTGGCGGAGCCGGCCTTGCGTTACGCTGCTGGATTCGTGGCCGTGCTGCTGTTCGTGCTGGTTTGCTTTGCGGTGGCGCGGCTGGTGCTTTCAATGGTGCTGAAGGCGGCGGGGCTGGCGATGGTCGATCGCCTGCTGGGCGCCGGCTTCGGCATCCTGCGCGGCGTCCTGATCGTGCTGGTCGGCGTGCTGCTGGCGGGCATGACGACGCTGCCAAAAAGTCAGTGGTGGCGGAACGCCTGGCTGGCGCCGCCATTGGAGACGGCGGTGATCGCGGCGAAGCCGTGGCTGCCGGCCGAGGTGGCGAAACGGATTCAGTACAGGTAGCGGACAGGTAAACGGAACATGTGCGGCATTCTGGGTGTGGTCTCGACCACGGCGGTGAATCAACTCCTCTATGACGGCCTGCAGGTGCTTCAGCACCGCGGCCAGGACGCGGCCGGCATTGCGACGGAAGAGGAGGGCCGCTTCCACATGCACAAGGGGCCGGGCATGGTGCGCGACGTGTTCCGCACCCGCAACATGCGCAGCCTGAGCGGCAACTGGGGCATCGGCCACTGCCGCTACCCGACCGCCGGCTCGGCCTACAACGCCGCCGAGGCGCAGCCCTTTTACGTCAACTCGCCTTTCGGCCTGATGCTGGCGCATAACGGCAACCTGACCAATGCCGACGAGTTGAAGCGCGACATGTTCCTGCAGGACCTGCGGCACATGAACACCAACTCCGACTCCGAGGTGCTGCTCAATGTGCTCGCCCACGAGTTGCAGGCCGCGTCGACCAAGTACCAGGTCGACGCCGAGACCATCTTCAAGGCCGTGGCCGGCGTGCATCGCCGCGTCAAGGGCGCCTACGCCGTGGTGGCGATGATCGCCGGCTACGGCCTGCTGGCCTTCCGCGATCCCTACGGCATCCGGCCGCTGGTGATCGGCAAGAACGAGACACCCGAGGGCGCCGAATACCTGGTCGCCTCCGAGAGCGTCGCCATCGACACGCTGGGCTTCAAGTTCCTGCGCGACGTCGAGCCCGGCGAGGCCGTGCTGATCGACCGCCAGGGCAACTTCGTCAGCCGCCAGTGCGCCGAGCGCACCATGCTGGCACCCTGCATGTTCGAGTACGTCTATCTGGCGCGGCCCGATTCGCTGATGGACGGCGTCTCGGTCTACGAGACGCGCGTCAAGATGGGCGAATACCTCGCCGACAAGATCCGCCACACCATGCCGCACCTGGCCATCGATTCGGTGATCCCGATTCCCGACTCCAGCCGCCACGCGGCGATGGAACTGGCGACCCACCTCGGCCTCCCGTATCGCGAAGGCTTCGTCAAGAACCGCTACATCGGCCGCACCTTCATCATGCCCGGTCAGGCGGTGCGCCGGAAGTCGGTGCGCCAGAAACTCAACGCCATTGCCCAGGAATTCCGCGGCAAGAACGTGCTGCTCGTCGACGACTCCATCGTGCGCGGCACCACCAGCCAGGAGATCATCATGATGGCGCGCGAGGCCGGCGCGAAGAAGGTCTACTTCGCTTCGGCCAGTCCGCCGGTGCGCTTCCCGAACGTTTATGGCATCGACATGCCGACGCGTTCGGAACTGATCGCCGCCTTCCGCAGCGACGAGGAGATCTGCCGCGAGATCGGCGCCGACGCCCTGATCTACCAGGATCTCGATGCCCTGCGCGCTTCGGTGCGCGCGATCAACCCGGCGATCACCCATTTCGACACCTCCTGCTTCGACGGCAAGTACATCACGGGCGACATCTCGCCCGAGTATCTGGCCAGTGTCGAGGCGGCGCGCGGCCGGTCGCTGAAGGCCAGTCCCGACGACGGCGATTCCGGCCAGCTCGACCTCAATCTGGCACCCGCCAATGACTGAGCAATACCGCCCCGACACGCTGGCCGTGCGCGCGGGGCAGGAGCGCAGCCAGTTCGGCGAGCATGCCGAGGCGCTTTATCTCACCTCCAGCTTCGTCTTCGCCAATGCCGCCCAGGCTGCCGCGCGTTTCGCCGGCACCGAGGAGGGCATGGTCTATGCGCGCTTCTCCAATCCCACGGTGACGATGATGCAGGAGCGCCTGGCCGCGCTGGAAGGCGCGGAGGGCTGCATTGCCACCGCCAGCGGCATGTCGGCGATCCTGGCGACCGTGATGGCACTGCTCAAGGCGGGCGATCACGTGGTCGCCTCGCGCAGCCTGTTCGGCGCTACCCAGCAACTGTTCGGCAACATCTTCAGCCGTTTCGGCATCGAGACCAGCTTCGTTGCCGGCACGCGGCCGGAGGGTTTCCGCGCCGCCATGAAGGCGAACACGAAGCTCGTCTTCATCGAGACGCCTTCGAATCCGCTTACCGAGGTCTACGACATCGCGGCCCTGGCCAGGGTCGCGCACGACGGCGGCGCGCTGCTGGCCGTCGACAACTGCTTCTGCACGCCCATCCTGCAGCGGCCGCTGCAACTGGGCGCCGACCTGGTCATCCACTCCGCCACCAAGTACCTGGACGGCCAGGGCCGTGTGCTGGGCGGCGCAGTCTGCGCGCGCAAGGCGCTGACCGACGAGGTGTTCAAGTTCCTGCGCACTGCCGGACCGACCTTGTCGCCCTTCAATGCCTGGGTCATACTGAAGGGCATGGAGACGCTGAAGATCCGCATGCAGGCGCAATCCACCGCTGCGCTCGACCTGGCGCGCCGGCTGGAGGCGCATGCGCAGGTCGAGCGCGTCTTCTACCCCGGCCTGCCTTCGCATCCGCAGCACGAACTGGCGATGCGCCAGCAGGCCAGCGGTGGCGCCATCCTCTCCTTCGAGGTGAAGGGCGGCCGCGCCGAGGCCTGGCGGGTGGTGGATCGCTGCAAGCTCTTGTCGATCACCGCCAACCTGGGCGATACCAAGACCACCATCACCCATCCGGCCTCGACCACCCATGGCCGCATCAGCCCCGAAGCGCGCGCCGAAGCGGGCATCGGCGAAGGCCTGTTGCGCATCGCCGTCGGCCTGGAAGCGATCGAGGACATCGAAGCCGACCTGCGCCGCGGGCTGGAAGGGCGCTGAGCGTGACCGACCGTGTCAACCTCCGGGGGGAGCGGACGACGCGGCAGGAGCGGAGTGCAGAGGCTGACCACTGCCGGCGCACCACCGATCGCCGGTCCGGCCGCGAGCGCCGTTTCAGCCTGGCCGGTCACGGCACCGAGCGCCTTTATTCCTGGGAGGATCAGCGCGCCCAGTACTGGACGCGGCTGCTGTTCTGCGGCCTGGCCCTGATCTACTTCAATTTCGGCGGCGACGCGCAGGTGCGTCCTTGGACCAACCTCACCGTGGTGACGCTCGCCTTCTCGGCATTCGGCGTCAGCATCCTGATGTTCATGTGGCACGCCACGCGCGTGCCGCATGCGCCGTGGCGCCAGCGCCTGACGATGTGGATCGACATCGCGATGGCGTCTTTCGCGGTGCTCGCGGATGCCACGATCAGTTCGCCGGGCTACCTGGTATACCTGATGGTGATCCTCGGCAACGGCATGCGCTACGGCCTGCGCCTGTTCGGCGAGGCCGTGTTCGGCTGCCTGGGGGCGGCCGTCGTCATCGTCAGCTTCCGCCTGTTCGACTACGTGCATCTCTTCTCGGTGAGCGCCATCTTCTTCCTGGTGTTCTTCATCATCATCGTCCTCTATTCCTATTCGCTCACCGCCAAGATCGAGCAGGGCCGCGCCAAGCTGGCCCAGGAACGCAACATCGACGCCCTGACCGGTTTGCTCAATCGCCGGGCGCTGCTCGAGCGGGCCACGCACATGTTGCGGACCAACTCCGCGCAGGGTTGCGAATTCGTCGTCATGTTCGCCGACCTCGATGGCTTCAAGTCCGTCAATGACACCCACGGCCATCACGTCGGCGACCGCGTCCTGGCGGCTGTCGCCACCCGGATCGCCGAAACGGTGCGCGGCGTGGATCTGGTGGCGCGCTATGGCGGCGACGAATTCATCCTGATTCTGCCCGCCACCACCAAGGAAGCCGGCGAGCTGGTGGCCCGGCGCGTGCGCCAGGTCATCAACGACTATGCGCACGAGAACGGCATCGACTTCGGCGTCTCGATCGGCATGGGCCGCTACCCGGACCACGGCGCCGACGTCGAGGCAGTGATCGCCGCGGTCGACCAGGCCATGTACCGGAGCAAGCTCCTGCACGGTCGCGGCGGCATCCTGCACGTCGACGGCGTCGCCGGCGACCCGCTGCCCGCATCGGGCGGCACCGCGTAGCTTCGCACGGCCGGCCATGGACATCGAGACCTGGGAACTGGCGAGCTACGTCGTTACCGTGATCGGCCTGCCGCTGGCCATCTTCGTGTTCTTCTTCGAGCAGCGCAAGGAGCGCGACAACGAGGAGGAGGCGGTCTACCAGCTCCTCTCGGACAACTACCAGGACTTTCTCAAGGTTGCCCTCGACAACCCCGACCTGCACCTTTTTGCCGAGGAGGAGACGCCGCAACTCTCCGACGAGCAGCGCGAGCGCATGTTCATCATCTTCAGCATGCTGGTTTCGCTGTTCGAGCGCGCCTACCTGCTGCTCTACGAGGCTGACATGCAGCCCAAGCAGGCGCGGCGCTGGCGGTCGTGGGAGGACTACATGAGCGAGTGGTGCCAGCGGGCCGATTTCCGCACCATGCTGCCGGTTCTCCTGCGCGGCGAGGACCCCGAATTCACCGTCTACCTGCAGAAGCTGGCCCGCGGCGGGGAAAAATAGCCGGGCAGGCAATGCCGCAAGCTGGTACACTGCGCGCCGCGCTGGTCCTTATCAGTCATTGCCGCGCGTCGCGTCAGGATTCTCCTTTCCGCGTTTTCCCCTAAGCGTTTCCGCCTCGACTGGTTCGTGCCTTGTTGCACGCAGGGCCGATTCCAGGAGTAGTTCATGCATTTCACCGACCTCGGCCTGCGCGCCGAGATTCTGCGTTCCATTTCCGAGCAGGGTTACGACACGCCCACGCCCATCCAGGCCCAGGCGATTCCCGTTGTGCTGGCCGGCCGTGACCTGATGGCCGCCGCCCAGACCGGCACCGGCAAGACCGCCGGTTTCACCCTGCCCATCCTGCAACTCCTGTCCAGCCGCGAGACCGGCCTGTCCCTGAAGCGCTTCAAGCCGCGCTGCCTGGTGCTGGTGCCGACCCGCGAACTCGCCGTGCAAGTGCATGACAGCGTGCGTACCTACGGCAAGCACCTGCGCCTGAAGGCGACCGCTATCTACGGCGGCGTCGGCATGGGCGGGCAATTGTCGGCCCTGAAGGGCGGCGTCGACATCATCGTCGCCACGCCCGGCCGCCTGCTCGACCACATCGAGCAGCGCAGCGTCGACCTCTCCGGCATCGAGATCCTGGTCCTCGACGAAGCCGACCGCATGCTCGACATGGGCTTCATCCGCGACATCCGCCGCATTATTGCGCTGCTGCCGAAGCAGAAGCAGAGCCTGCTGTTCTCGGCCACCTTCTCCGACGAAATCCGCGGCCTGGCCACCGGTTTGCTCAACGACCCGGTCAGCGTCGAGGTGGCGCGCCGCAATGCCACGGCCGACAACGTCGCGCAGTCCGTCTATCACGTCGACCGCGATCGCAAGCGCGACCTGCTGATCCAGTTGATCGACGAGCACAAGTGGCACCAGGTGCTGGTGTTCACCCGTACCAAGCACGGCGCCGATGCGCTCTCCGACCGCCTGGGCAAGGCCGGCATCAAGAGCGCCGCCCTGCACGGCAACAAGAGCCAGAACCAGCGCCAGCGTGCGCTCGACGACTTCAAGCGCCTGAAGCTCAACGTGCTGGTCGCCACCGACATCGCCGCGCGCGGCATCGATATCGACGAGCTGCCGCATGTCGTCAACTATGAGCTGCCCAACGTCCCCGAGGACTACGTGCATCGCATCGGCCGCACCGGCCGCGCCGGTTCCAGCGGCCAGGCGGTTTCGCTGGTCTGCGTCGACGAGCACCGGCTGTTGCGCGACATCGAGCGTCTGCTGAAGAAGGACATCGAGAAGAAGGTCGTCGCCGGCTTCGAGCCGGATCCGCGCATCAAGCCGGAACCGATCCAGAAACCGCGCGGCGCAGGCGGCGGCCGGGACGGCAAGGCCAGCCACGGCGCGCGGCAAGGCCAGCCGTCGCGGCATGCCCCGGCCAAGCCGTCGTTCGGCGCGCGCCAGGGACAGGGCGGGCGTCGCAACGCGGGCAGTTCCCGCGGGGCCCGCGACTACTGAGCGAGTCGTAGCGGGCGATGCGCGTCGAACAGATTCGCCGGCGCCTGTTCGACCTCGGCGCCAAGCCGGGGCATGTCGAGCGCCTGCTGCGCAACTGGACGCAGGCGCGCCCGCTCGATGATTTCGATCTCGCCCACGCGCCGCCGCTGGCGGTGCGCGGCGTGCTGCCGCAACTGACTTCCGAACTCGAGGCCTTGGCGCGAGTGCGCGCCGAGCATCCGAGCGAGGACGGCTCGGTGCGCCTCCTGCTGGAATTGGCCGACGGCCAGACCATCGAGAGCGTGCTGCTGGGCCGCGACGGGCTGTGCGTGTCCACGCAGGTCGGCTGTGCGGTCGGTTGCCGTTTCTGCATGACCGGCCGGGGCGGCCTGCTGCGCCAGCTCGACAGCGCCGAGATCGTTGCCCAGGTGGCAGTCGGCCGCGCCAGGCGCCACGTGAAGAAGGTGGTGTTCATGGGCATGGGCGAACCGGCGCACAACATGGACAACGTGCTCGAAGCCATCGAGGTGCTCGGCACCGCAGGCGGCATCGGCCACAAGAACCTGGTCTTCTCCACCGTCGGCGACCGCCGCGTCTTCGAACGCCTGCCGCAGGGCACGGTCAAACCGGCGCTGGCGCTCTCGCTGCATTCCACCCAGGCGCAGCGGCGCGCCGAACTGCTGCCCAACGCCCCGCGCATCGATCCTGCCGAACTGGTCGAACTGGCCGATGCCTATTGCCGCGCCACCGGCTATCCGATCCAGTACCAATGGACGCTGATCGACGGCGTAAACGACGGCGACGAGGAACTGGACGGCATTGTCCGTCTGCTGGCCGGCAAGTATGCCGTCATGAACCTGATTCCCTACAACGACATCGACGGTGCCGCCTTCCGGCGGCCGTCGGCGGACCGCGCCAAGCGGATCGTGATGCATTTGCATCATCACGGCATATTGGCGAAGTTGCGCCAGTCGGCCGGTCAGGATGTGGCCGGGGCCTGTGGGCAGCTTCGAGCGCGCGTCGCCTAGCTAGCGCGCATGCGCGCGGCTGCCCGGCAGCCGCGCGTTAATCCATGCGGTGACGTTGTTCGTCTGGCCAAGCGCAGGCCGCTCGACGCTGCGAAAGGTCACGAAGCAGATTGTGACGAGGAGCGGCGTGGCAGCGGCGACGACAAGCCAGTGCTGCTCGGCCGACAGGCCGGCAGCACTGACGTGATCGAAGATGAAGTGGAAGGTGACGTAGAGCACGATGCCATGCAACAGGTAGATGCTGTAGGCCGCTTCGCCGAGCGAGCGCGATACCGTGCTCACCAGAACGCCAAATAGGTTGGTTCCGCAGGCGATGAGGATGAAAGCAATGGACAACAAGACGAGTGGCCCGACAGCATAAACGTTGGGGAATGCGAGACAAGTGGCGAGACAGCCGATTGCCAGCAGCGACGCGCCATGCGTCGCTGCCAGCCGACGTGGCCAGGAATTGCGCTGGAATACCGCGGCCGCCATCCCGCCCAGGAAGGCGGCCGAACGATAGGGCTCCGGATCCCAATGCACCAGATAGGTCAGGGTCGCCAGTGCGATCACGAGATAGACAACCGGCACTCGGGCGCCGATGACAAAGGCAAACAACGGTAGCAGCAGGTAATAGAACCACTCGTAGGGCAGCGACCAAGTGACGCCGGCGTCTATCGTGAACGTATTCGCGAGGCCGTTTACGTCTGGACTGTCAAGGATCGTGAAGGTCAGCCACTTGAATGCCTCGCGGAGCACGATCGTTGGTTCCTCCCGCAACTGCCATTGGGTAACGATGCCAACGATGGTCAATAGCAGAAGCATTGAAAGGAGATACATCGGCGTCAGTCGTAGGAGTCTCGACACATAGAGCTTCGCCCAGTCGATCGCTTTGGCACGTCCATCGAGGATTTTGGAGAAGAATAGAAACCCGGTAATCATGAAAAACAGCGCAACGCTTCCGTGCCCCAGGAAGTTATAGAAAGTGGAAGGCACACGTACCCACGACCCGGTGCGCAGGTTGAAGTAGGTGATCGCTGCGTGGTGCACGAATACGAAGAGGGCAAGGTAGCCACGCAGGCCGTCGATGGTCGCAAAGCGCCTCGCAGCAGGAGGGGCACCGAGCGCCCTAACGAGTATCCGGGTGGTGAAGATGGCTGCCAGCAGAACCAGCACGGCTGGAATCGGACTCAAAGGATTCATGCTTGGCGACTCGACCTCTTGCGCGGCGAGACGATCGCGGGTGGCCGAAACAATCCCGATGAACCCGGTTTCGGCCAGTGGCGCCAGTTCTGCCAAAGAATATATAACGTTATGGTTTCTTGACTTATAGGCTACTGGGACCGGATGCGCAATTCAAAAGTGATGGGTTTTGGCGACAGGCATCTTACCGAAAACGTCTCTGTCAATATCGCTCCTGCCCGCTCGGGCACGCCCCGTCATTCGAAGAATGCACCGACAGGAGAGATCATGGACCTGGAACATATCCCCAGAAAGACCGACAAGGGTCGTGTCGAAGTGCAGACGCGCGCCTATCAGGTCGGTCCCCGCGAGCGCTCTGTGCTGATCATGGTCGACGGCAAGACCCCCGCGCGTCTGCTGGTCGCCAAACTCGCCTTCATGAAGAAGGCGGACGAAATCCTCGACGAGCTTTGCGTCGGCGGCTTCATCGACATCAGCGGCCGGGAAGATTTCGCGGCGCAGAAGAAGACTCCCGTGGCGCCGATGACGCCGCTTACCGAGGAACTGCGCGCCCGCCGCCAGTTCGCGCGCAACTTCGTGACAACGGCCCTCGGTCCGAGCGCCGACTATCTGGCCCTGCGGCTGGATGGCTGCCACTCGCGTGAAGCCCTGTTGCCGCTGCTGGAAGAGTGCCGCGACTTCATCGAAATGGGCGCGGGACATAACAAGGCGCAGCAGTTCTGGAACGAACTGGGCCAACTGGCCATTTCGCAGACGTCGATGCGTCGGCTGGTGGCCTGAAACCGCGGGGGCGGCGGCTCCGTCGCTCCCCCCCCCCTCCTAAGTCAGCCGCGGCAGTACGCCGGACAGGCAGTCAGCCGCCGGGAATCGCCGTGAGCTTGGCGAGCGTGGCGGTGAGGGCGGCGATTTCCCTGGCGGTGAGGGCGGCGCGGATGGCGGAAGCGGAGTCGGCCATGAGTTCGGCCATGGCCTGCTCGACCAGTCGCTTGCCCCGCGCGGTGAGCTTGACCGGACGAACACGCTGGTCGGCGGCGTGGCGCTGGCGCGAGACGAGCCCGCGCGTTTCAAGCTTGGCCATCACCTTGGTCAGCCCCCCCGAGGTGATGAAGAGCAGGGACTGGATGTCGGAGGGCGTCAGTTCGCGCGGCGGCGGGCTGCGGCGCAGGGCGGCGAGAACGTCAAATTCGGCAGGTGTCAGACCGTGGCGGACCCAGGTTTCCCGGCCGGGTGCCATGACCGCCTCGCGCGCTCGGTGCAGGGCCAGCACCAGCGCGACGACGTCGAGGTCAATGCCTTCGGACCAGTAGCGGCGGTGCATCTCGACCGGATCGGTAACCGGATGTTGCGGCTTGGGGAGCATTTGTAAGCGCCGGTAAAATATCTTCCTGGAAAGATAATCGGTCAATATCATCGGCATTGCAAACATATTTTGGGAGCAATGCCATGAACATCCAACGCAACTGGGTCACGCCGATCACGGCGGGTGCCTTCCTGATTTCGGCCGTCACGGGCGTACTGATCTTCTTTCATGTCGATTCGGGCGCCAACAAGTTCGTACACGAATGGCTGAGCTGGGTGCTGCTGGGCGGTGCGCTGTTCCACACCGCGGCGAACTTCGCCGGGCTCAACATGCACTTGCGCACGCGCCGCGGCCAGGCCCTGATCGGCGTGTTCGTCGTCGCCCTGGTGCTGAGTTTCATCCCGCTGGGCGGCGGGGGCGAGCCGCCTTTCATGGCACCCGTGCGCGCGCTGGGCGAAACCAACCTGACGACACTGGCGCAGGTGGCGCAGGTGACTCCCGCGCAACTGCGCGACCGCCTCGGCAAGGCCGGCGTGCATGTCGATTCCGATCAGCAAACGCTGGCGGAACTCGTCGGGCCGGATGTGCGCCGGCAGATGAATGTCCTCGGTCGCGTGTTCAAGCCAGTAGAGTAGGTTCATGACACCGTCTCGTCCCATCCTGTTCGTGGCGCTGCTGGCCGCACTCGGTGGCTGTTCTCAGATTCCGCCGTTGCCCGACTCCGCGCGGAACATGGCGTTTCCAGGCGCGTGGGCGACGGCGGATGCGGCGATCAAGCCAGCGGCAGTCCGCGACCTGTCGAACTGGTGGCGGCAACTGGGCGATCCGGTGCTCGACGAAGTGATCGAAAAGGCGCTGACGGCGGCGCCGGACATGCGCACCGCACAGGCGCGGCTGACGCAGGTGCGCGCCGGCCGCGACCTCGCGGTGGCAGGACTCTTCCCCAGCCTGGGCGCCTCGGCGTCTGCCAAGCGGAGCAAGGCGGGTACCGCGGCGGGCGGCAGCGGCGCGGCGCAGACGCTGTACGCGGCGGGCTTCGACGCCAGTTGGGAGCCGTCGATCTTCGGCGGCCAGCGCGATGCGGCCTCGGGCGCCGAAGCCGATGTCGCGGCCAGCGAAGCCACGCTGGACTCGACACGCGTTTCGCTGGCGGCGGAAGTGGCACTCGAATACGTGACCCTGCGTACCTACCAGCAGCGCCTGACGATCGCCCGCGACAATGCGGCCAGCCAGGCGGAGACTTTACAGATCACCGACTGGAAACAACGGGCCGGTCTGGCGACCAGCCTCGACGTAGAGCAGGCGCGTACCAACCTCGAACAGAGCCGGGCTTCGATACCGAGCCTGGAAACGGGACGGGCGGAGGCGGAACACCGGCTCGCCGTGCTGACCGGACAGCCGCCGGGCAGCCTGCGCGAACTGTTGCCGAAGATCAGGCCGCTGCCTGCGCCGCCCGACGAAGTGGCAGTGGGCATTCCCGCCGATACCATCCGCCAGCGGCCCGACGTGCGCGCGGCGGAGTTTGCCTTGCGCGGCGAGATTGCGCGCAGCGCCGAGCAGCGGGCGGCACGCTATCCCAGTTTCACGCTGAGCGGCTCGTGGGGCTGGCAGGCCTTCAGCACCGCCGCGCTCGGCGGCAGCGACACGCTGGTGCGCTCGCTGGCGGGCAGCCTGGCGGCGACGCTGTTCGACGGCGGCCGCATCAGTGCGCGCATCGAGGCGCAGAATGCCGTCGAGGAGCAGGCGCTGGTGGCTTACCAGGCCAGCATCCTCAGCGCGCTGGAGGATGTCGAGAACGCGCTGGTCTCCTACGCCGCCGGGCGCGAACGGCTGGAGACGCACCGTCGCGCGGCGGAGTCGGCGCGCAACGCCGCGCTGCTGGCGCGCACGCTCTACGAAGCCGGCTCGGCCGATTTTCAGAAAGTGCTCGATACCGACCGCACGCGGTTGAGCGCCGAGGACGGCCTCGCTTCGGCAGAGGGCGACCTGCTGGCGGCGGTCGTCAAGCTCTACAAGGCGCTCGGCGGCGGTTGGCGCGCCGGCGGCGAAACCACGGACGCACCATCATGAACCAGACCAAAGCAGCCCTCCCTGATTTCCTGCAAGCCGGCAAGTCCGGCCCCTTGTCCGGCAAGCGCCGCTGGATCGCACTGGCCATCGGCCTTGCCGTCGTCGCCGGGATGATCGCCCTGCTGCCGGGTGGCGGCGAGAAGCAGGGCAATTACGTCACCGAGGAGGCGGTTACGGGCAAGCTGGTGGTCAGCATTTCGGCCAGCGGCACTTTGCAGCCGACCCGCTCGGTGGATGTCGGCAGCGAGCTTTCCGGAACGCTCGAGGCGGTGCTGGTCAATGACAACGATCGGGTGAAGCGCGGCCAGGTGATCGCGCGGCTCGATACCTCGAAGCTCGAAGACACGGTTGCCAAGTCGCGCGCCGCACTCGCCCAGATGGAGGCGACCGTGGCGGAGGCGCGAGCCAATCTCAAGCGCCTGCGCCATGTCGCCGAACTGTCGGGCGGCAAGGTGCCGTCGCAGAGCGAACTGGAAACGGCCGAGGCAACCCTGCTGCGCGCGGAGGCGAATGCAGCCAGCGCCCGCGCGACGCTGAAGTCGGACGAGACCAACATCGCCAAGGCGGTGATCCGTTCGCCGATCGACGGCGTGGTGCTGGCGCGCAAGGTGGAACCGGGGCAGACGGTGGTGGCGGCGATGACGACGCCGGTGCTGTTCACCATCGCCGAGGACCTGACCAAGATGGAATTGCAGGTGAAGGTGGACGAGGCCGACGTCGGCACGGTCAAGCTCGGCCAGACCGCCAGCTTCACGGTCTCGGCCTGGCCGGGGCGCAGCTTCCCGGCGACCATCCAGCGCGTCGGCCTGGGCTCGACCATCACCGACAACGTCGTCACCTACAAGACCGTGCTCGGTGTCGCCAACAATGACTTGGCCTTGCGGCCGGGCATGACGGCCACCGCGCGCATCACCACCGCCGATCGCGACAACGTGCTGCTGGTGCCGAACGCGGCGCTGCGCTTCGCGCCGACGACAGCGGCGGCGCCGGCGCAGTCGGGCAGCATCGTGTCGCGCCTGATGCCGCGCCCGCCGACGCAGAAAGCCCAGCAACGGCCGAACGGCCGGAACGGGTCGCCGCAGGTCTGGGTACTCAGTGATGGCCAGCCGATGGCGATCGCCGTGCAGACCGGCGCCAGCAACGGCCGTCAAACCGAAATCGTCGGCGGCGAACTGAAGGCCGGCATGGCGGTGATCACGGATTACCAGGAAACGAAGCAGTGAACGAACCGTCCCGCGCGCCGCTGATTGCCCTGCGCCAGGTCGTCAAGACCTACGGCACGGGCACGGCCGCCTTTCGGGCGCTGAACGGCGTCGACCTCGATATCCGCGAAGGCGAATTCGTCGCCATCATGGGACCGAGCGGATCGGGCAAATCGACCGCGCTCAACATCCTCGGCTGCCTCGACGCGCCGACCAGCGGCGCCTACTATTTTCGCGACATCCGCGTCGACGAGCTGACGCGCAACCAGCGCGCGCTGTTGCGGCGGCAGTTTCTCGGTTTCGTCTTCCAGGGCTTCAACCTGCTGGCGCGTACCTCGGCGCAGGAGAACGTCGAACTGCCGCTGCTCTATCGCGGCGAGGATGCGGCGCATCGGCATGAGGCGTCGCGGCGGGCGCTGGCGCAAGTGGGACTCGACGGCTGGGAGCACCACACGCCCGGCGAACTCTCCGGCGGTCAGCAGCAGCGCGTCGCCATCGCCCGCGCCATCGTCACCCAGCCGCTGGTGCTGCTCGCCGACGAGCCGACCGGCAACCTCGACAGCAAGCGCGGCCACGAGATCATGGAACTGCTGGTTTCGCTCAACCGCGAACACGGCATCACCATCATCATGGTCACGCACGAGCCGGACATGGCCGCCTACGCCAGTCGCACCGTGCGCTTCGTCGACGGCAACGTCGACAGCGACCTGCGCAAGGAGCAGCCATGAGCCAGATGCTGTTGAACGCGCTGTTGCTCGCCTGGCGGGCGATCCGGCGGAACCTGATGCGCTCCTTCCTGACGGTGCTTGGCATCGTCATCGGCGTCGGCGCCGTGATCACCATGGTGACGCTGGGCAACGGCGCTACGCGCATGGTCTCGAACCAGATCTCCAGCCTGGGCAGCAACCTGCTGATCCTGCGGCCGGGCCAGCAGCTCGGGCCGGGACGCGACAGCGCCGGTGCGCCCAACTTCAAGCTCGCCGATGTCGAAGCCATCCAGAACCAGGTGCCGGCGCTGAAGGCGGTGGCACCCGTGGTCGGCAGCCGCGTCACCCTGGTCGCCGGCAACCAGAACTGGTCATCGCAGGTCAGCGGCACCACCAACGACTACTTCACTGCGGGCAACTGGAACATCGCCGCCGGCCGCAAGTTCGAGCCCGACGAGGAGACGGTCGGCAAGGCGGTGTGCGTGATCGGCGCCACGGTGAAGCGGCAGCTCTTCCCGCGCGAGTCGCCCCTGGGTGCCGAGCTGCGGGTGAAGAACTTCTCCTGCGAGGTGATCGGCCTGCTGGCCGCCAAGGGGCAGGGCGCCATGGGCCAGGACCAGGACGACGTGGTGCTGATGCCCGTGCGCACCGCACAGCGGCGTCTGACCGGCAACCAGGACGTCTCGACGCTGATGTTGTCGCTGCGCGACGGCGTGACGGCCGAGCCGGCGATGGACCAGATCCGCCGCCTGATGCGCGAGCGCCGCAAGCTGTCGGACAACGAGGATGACAACTTCAATGTCATGGACACCAAGCAGATCGCCCAGACGCTCTCCGGCACCATCCGCACCATGACCGGCCTGCTCGGCGCCGTCGCGGCGGTGAGCCTGCTGGTCGGCGGCATCGGCATCATGAACATCATGCTGGTGTCGGTGACCGAACGCACGCGCGAGATCGGCATCCGGCTCGCCATCGGCGCCCTCGAGCACGAGGTGCTGCTGCAGTTCCTGATCGAGGCGGTGGTGCTTTCGGCGCTGGGCGGGCTGATCGGCATCGCCCTGGCCTTCGTTACCTGCCTGGGCCTGACCGCGCTGATGAACATGCCCTTTCTGTTCAATCCGGGCATCAACCTGCTGGCCTTCGGTTTCTCGGCCCTGATCGGCGTCGTGTTCGGCTACGTGCCGGCCAGGCGCGCCGCCAGCCTCGATCCGATCGTTGCCTTGCGTTATGAGTAGATCGGCAAAGTCAGTCCGGTCGGGCGAGTAGTTCGAGCAGCGCCGTGCCGTAGCGGCTGACTTTCGCCTCGCCGATGCCGCTGATCTCCAGGAGTTCGTGCGGAGTCTGCGGCCGGTGGACCGCCAGCTCCCGCAGCGTGCGGTCGTGCAGGATGACATAGGCAGGTACACCTTGCTCGCGGGCGGTCTGGCCGCGCCACCGGCGCAGGGTGTCGAAGAGGCCGACGTCGGCGGGCGGCAGGTCAGCCGCCGCAACGTGCCTGGGCTTGGCCGGCTTCTTCCCCGGCAGGACTTGCCGACGCAGCATCAGGGTCGTCTCGGCCTTCAGCACCGGCCGTGCGGCATCGGTGAGCTTGAGCGCGCCATAGTGCTGCGCGTCGGCATGGAGCAGGCCGCCGGCCAGCAGTTGCCTGGCCACGCTGCGCCAGGTGGCCTCGTCGAGGTCGGCCCCGACGCCGAAGGTCTGGAGCCGGTCGTGGCCGAACTGGCCGACCTTTTCCGTGGCCTTGCCGCGCAAGACGTCGACCAGGTGGGCGGCGCCGAAGCGCTGGCCGGTGCGCAGGCAGGCCGACATGAACTTCTGCGCCGCCACCGTGCCGTCCCACAGCTCGGGCGGCGTCTGGCAGGTGTCGCAGTTGCCGCAGGCGTCGCGCGCTTCGCCGAAGTAGTTGAGCAGCACGGTGCGCCGGCAGCCGGCGGCTTCGCAGTAGGCGAGCATGGCCTCGAGCTTCTGGCGCTCGATGCGCTTCTGCTCTTCGGGCGCGATGGACTCGTCGATGCGGCTCCGATGGATGACGACGTCGTTGAGGCCGTAGGTCATCCAGGCTTCGGCCGGCTCGCCGTCGCGGCCGGCGCGACCGGTTTCCTGATAGTAGGCTTCGAGGCTCTTGGGCAGGTCGAGGTGGGCGACGAAGCGCACGTCGGGCTTGTCGATGCCCATGCCGAAGGCGATGGTGGCGACCATGACGACGGCGTCGTCACGCACGAAGCGGCGCTGGTGCTCCCGCCGCGTCTCGGCGTCGAGGCCTGCGTGGTAGGGCAGGGCGGCGATACCCTGGGTTTGCAGCCAGGCGGCAGTCTCTTCCACTTTCTTGCGCGACAGGCAATAGACGATGCCGGCCTCGCTGCGATGGTCGGCGAGGAAGCCGAGCAGTTGCTTGCGTGGATTGTCGCGCTCGACGATGGTGTAGCGGATGTTGGGGCGGTCGAAACTGGCGACGAAGATGCGCGCTTCGGCCAGGCCGAGTCGATGGACGATCTCGTCGCGCGTCAGGGCATCGGCCGTGGCGGTGAGAGCGACGCGCGGCACATTGGGAAAGCGCTGGTGCAGGATCGAAAGCTGGATGTACTCGGGCCGGAAGTCGTGGCCCCATTGCGAGACGCAGTGCGCCTCGTCGATGGCGAAGAGGGCGATCTGCGCCTTGCCGTGCAGACGGTCGAGCAGGCCGAGGAAGCGCTCGGTGAGCAGTCGTTCCGGCGCGACGTAGAGCAGGTCGAGTTCGCCGCGCAGCAGGCGCTGCTCGGTCTCGGCGGCGGTGGCCGGGTCCTGCGAGGAATTGAGGAAGGCGGCCCTGACGCCTGCCTGCAGCAGGGCGTCGACCTGGTCCTGCATCAGCGCGATCAGCGGCGAGACGACGATGCCAACACCTTGGCGCAGCAGCGAGGGCAACTGGTAGCACAGCGACTTGCCGCCACCGGTCGGCATCAGCACCAGGGCGTCGCCGCCCTCGATCAGATGGCCGACGATTTCCTCCTGCGCGCCGCGAAACCGGTCGTAGCCGAAAATCGCGCGCAGCCGCTGCAGCGCGGCGCTCATCAGTCTATGGCCAGCCAACGGCAGCCATGGCCATCGACAGCCAGGGCATTGCCGCTGTCATGCCAGGCGCCGAGCACCCAGCGCTCGCAGGCGCGGCCGTCGACCAGATGCTCGTGGCGGGCCTGGCGGTGGGTGTGGCCATGGATGAGGCGGCGCACGCCATGGCGGCGGAAGGCCTCGGCTACCGCCACGGCATTGGCGTCCATGACGTCGTAATCCTTGCCCTGCTTGGCGGCCTCGCTGCGGGCGCGCAGCACGTCGAGCATCGCCTTGCGTTCCGCCAGCGGCCGGGCCAGCATGTCGGCGCGCCATTGCGGAGTGCGCGCAACGGCGCGGAAGGCCAGGTAGTCGGTGTCGTCGGTGCACAGCGTGTCGCCGTGCATGAGCAGCGTCGGCACGCCGGCGAGGTCGACGACCGTCGGGTCGGCGAGAAAAGTCAGCCGGGACGCCACGCCGAACGGCGCGCCGGCCAGGAAGTCGCGGTTGCCGGGCATGAACAAGGTTCGCGTGCCGCCGGCGGCAAATTCGGCCAGGGCGGCGCAGGTTTCGGCGTTGAACGGCTCGCCGAGGTCGTCGTCGCCCGCCCAGTAGTCGAACAAGTCGCCGAGGATGTAGAGCGTCCGTGCGGCGCGGGCCGGGCCGGCGAGAAAGCGTTGGAACAGCGCTGCGGTTTCCGGCCTGCGGGCCGTGAGGTGCAGGTCGGAAACGAACAGGCTCAGGTCGGCGTTCAGCAAACTTCGGCGCGCGTGACGATCACGTCTTCGACGGGTACGTCCTGATGGAAGCCGCTGCGGCCGGTCTTGACGTTCTTGATCTTGTCGACCACGTCCATCCCCTCGACGACCTTGCCGAACACGCAGTAGCCCCAGCCGTCCTGGCCCGGGTAGTCGAGGAAGCCGTTGTCGGCGAGGTTGATGAAGAACTGCGCACTGGCCGAGTGCGGTGCCGAGGTACGCGCCATGGCGACGCTGCCGCGCTCGTTCTTGAGGCCGTTCTTGGCTTCGTTCTCGACCGGGTCGCGGGTCGGCTTCTGCTTCATGCCGGGCTCGAAGCCGCCGCCCTGGATCATGAAGCCGTCGATGACGCGGTGGAAGACGGTGTTGTCGTAATGGCCGGCTTCGACGTAGGCGAGGAAGTTGGCGACGGTCTTGGGCGCCTTCTCGGCATCGAGTTCGAGGGCGATGGTGCCGTGGTTGGTGTGGAGCTTGATCATGTCGGGGGTCCTGTTACTTGGTTTCGATGAGCTTGACGGATTCGATGACGACGGGCGAGTTCGGCACGTCCTGGTGGAAGCCGGAACGGCCGGTGCCGACGCGGGCGATCTTCCTGACGGTGTCGATGCCCTGAACCACCTTGCCGAACACACAGTAGCCCCAGCCGTCGTGGCCGGGGTAGTCGAGGAAGGCGTTGTCCTTGAGGTTGATGAAGAACTGCGCGCTGGCCGAATGCGGATCCGGCTTGCGCGCCATCGCCAGCGTGCCGGTGAGATTGCGCAGACCGTTCCTGGCTTCGTTCTCGATCGTCGCGCGGGTCGGCTTCTCCTTCATGCCTAGCTCCATGCCGCCGCCCTGGATCATGAAGCCGTCGATGACGCGATGGAAGATGGTGCCGTTGTAGAAGCCGTCCTTGGTGTACTGGAGGAAGTTGGCGACCGTCTTCGGCGCCTTGTCCGGATAGAGCTCGATGGTGATGGCGCCGTAGTTGGTTTTCATTTCGACCATCGGATTGGCAGCCCAGGCGGGCAGCGATACGGCCAGTACGGCCAGCAGGGCGAGCAGCTTCTTCATGCGAACATCTCCGTGGGGGTGAATGGGTGGCGAGGGTCGGGCGACGTCAGGCGGCGCCTTCGTGAACGATCTTCCAGAGGCCGTCTTCCTTGATCCAGTACTGCCGCTTCTTCATCGCGTTGTTGATGTTGTTGCTGCGGTAGTCCTGCTCGAAGGTGACGACCACGTGCTCTTCCTTGCCGGGATTGCGGAACATGCTGATGTTGCCCGCCGTGACCTTGATCCAGGTCTTGCCCGCGGCCACTTGGCGCTTGTGCTCGATCCAGCGCTGGTAGTCGAAGCGCTCGGCCTGGAACTTGCGCGAGTAGTGGCGGGCGTAGCGCTCGACGTCGCGGCTCTCCCAGTCCTGGCGCCATTCCTCGATCCTGGCCAGCAGCGAATTGCGCTCGGTCTGCCAGTCGTCGAGCGACAGCCACTCGATGCTGTTGCTGATGATGACGGGCGTCAGGCCGACCTGCAGCGTGCGGCCCAGGGCGTCGAGGTCCTGGTTGGCCAGCACCACGCAGCCGTCGGAGGCCTTGGGCGGCCGCGAGAAGGTGTCCGAAGGCGTGCCGTGCAGCCAGATGCCGTGGCCGTTGCGGCCCATGCGGCGGTCCCAGTCGTTCGGGTAGCTGATCGGGAAGGCGCCCGAGCCATAGAAGTCGGTGAGCTTCTGGCGCGGCAGGCTGCCCGTGACGTGATAGACGCCGATCGGCGTGCGCTGGTCGCCCTCGCGCATCTTCTCGGCGCCGAGCTTGCCCTGCGAAATGTAATAGTCGGCGACGAAATGCGGCGTGCCGCCTTCGTTGCGGTAGAGGTAGAGGCGCGATTTCTGGGTGTCGACAACGACTGCGTGCTTCTGGTCGTTGCGCAACTGCAGCAGGTAGCGCGGCACGTACTCGACCTTCGGACGCTCGCGGTAGGCGCGCAGGCGGACCATGGCCTCTTCGCGCAGGTCGGCGATCCGCGTTTCGGCCAGCTTGTCGCCGACCTTGCGCACGCCGCCGGCGCCGAAGGCCGTCAGCGCCCGGGTCCGTGCCAGAAGCAGGTCGCCGCGGATCAGGTGGGCGAGGCGGAAGGTCGGATAGCCGCGCAGCAGCGCATCGGTCTGCTCCAGCGCCTGTTCCCAGCGGTGCTGCTCGATGAGTTCGAACACCCGGGCCAGCATCGGCTCCGGACCGGAGTCGGAGTAATGCGGCTGGGCGACCGGTTGCGCCACGGTCCACAGCGCCAGCGTGGCGGTCATGCCGGCCACGGCGATGCGGCGCAGGGCGGTGCGCAGGACGTTCATCTGCCGATCCGTTCCTGCTGGATGAGCCAGCGGCCGTCCTGGCGGACCAGCACCAGTGCCTTGCCGCTCGCCGTCTTGAGGGTCGCCGAGCGGTAATGCTGGCGGAAGCGCGCAGTGGCGCGATCGGCACCTTCGGGCGTGATGCGCACGTCGTCGACGGTCACGGAGATCGCACCCGGCTTGTCGATGCGTTGCGTGCGATCGGCTTCCCACTTGGCGCGGCTTTCGCCGCCTGGCGTCTTGAAGTCCCTGGCGTAGTGGCCCAGGTAGGCCTTGACGTCCTTTTTCGACCAGGCCGCAGCCCAGGACTGGACGGCCCTGGCCACGTCGGCGCTCGTGCTGCCGACTGCGAGCGGGGCCGCCTTGGGTTCGGGCTTCGGCTCGACCGGCTTGGCCGCTTCGACCGCTTTGGGTGGTTCGACTGGCGCGGGCTCCGCGGGCTTGACCTCGGGCGGTCTTGCCGCGACGGGTTTCGCCTCCGGTGCCGGGGCGGCCTGGGCGGGCCTGGCCTGCGCCGCATTCCGGTTGCCGACCAGGTCGCGGATCATCGACAGCTTGGTTTGTGCGCTGGTATTCGACGAGTCGATCTGCAGCGCCTTGTCGTAAGCCTGGCTGGCCATGCGGGCATAGATGTCGCCGAGGTTCTCGTGCGCCGTGGCATAGGCCGGATGCGTACGGATCGCCATCTCCAGCGCCTGCTTGGCCTTTTCGTACTGCTTCTGCTGGGCGTAGATGACCGCCAGGTTGTTGTAGGGCTCCGGCAACTCGGGGTAGTCCTCCGTGAGTTTCTGGAAGACGACGATCGCTTCGCCGCTTCGGTTCAGCTCCGTCAGGATCAGGCCCTTGAGGAAACGCCCCTGGGCATCCTTGGGCTTCCCGGCGAGGTGCTTGTCGACCTGCTCGAGCGCTTGTCCATGCTGTCCCTGTTTCATCAGGCGATTGACGTCCTGGATGGAATCGGCGTGCGCGCTGGCGAAAACGCCGAACACGAGTGCCAAGACAAGCGAGCAGACCGACAGGAAGCGAGATAACGTCATGTTATAGTTAAGCAAAAATGATTCGATTCAACAGCCAATTTTAGCAAGAAGCAGGCCGTCGCGACAGTGATGCCAGCCCGGGACAGGGGCCGGAATATCACGCAATTCGGCCTTCGCCCTGGATTCCCATGCTCAAACTCTACAATTCCCTCGCCCGCACGCCGCAGGAATTCGTGCCGATCGAGCCGGGCCGCGTTCGCATGTACGTCTGCGGGATGACGGTCTACGACTATTGCCATCTTGGCCACGCGCGCGTCATGGTCGTATTCGACATGGTGGCGCGCTGGCTGCGCGCTTCCGGATATAACGTCACCTACGTCCGGAACATTACCGACATCGACGACAAGATCATCAGGCGGGCCGCCGAGAAGGGCGAGTCGATCCGCACCTTGACCGACCGGTTCATCGCCTTCATGAACGAGGACGCCGCCGCGCTGGGCGTGCTGCGTCCCGATGCCGAGCCGCGCGCCACGGAATTCGTGCCGCAGATGCTCGACATCATCGGCAAGCTGGAAAGAAACGGTTATGCCTACGCCGCCGGCAATCGCGACGTCTGCTACTCGGTGCGCAAGTTCGCCGGCTACGGCAAGCTGTCCGGCAAGTCGATCGAGGATCTGCGCGCCGGCGAGCGCGTCGATGTCCAGGAAGGCAAGCAGGATCCGCTCGACTTCGTGCTCTGGAAGCACGCCAAGGAGAGCGAGCCCGCCGAGGCGAAGTGGGATTCGCCCTGGGGCGCCGGCCGGCCCGGCTGGCACATCGAGTGCTCGGCGATGAGCTCGCAGTTGCTCGGCCCGCACTTCGACATCCACGGCGGCGGCCAGGACCTGCAGTTCCCCCACCACGAGAACGAAATTGCCCAGAGCGAAGGCGCCCATGGCGACACCTTCGTCAATTACTGGATGCACAACGGCTTCGTACGCGTCGACGACGAGAAAATGTCGAAGTCGCTCGGCAACTTTTTCACCATCCGCGAGGTGCTGAAGCAATACGACGCCGAGGTGGTGCGCTTCTTCATCCTGCGCGCCCACTACCGCAGCCCGCTCAATTACTCCGACGCCCACCTCGACGATGCCCGGCAGGCGCTGACCCGGCTTTACACGGCGCTCAAGGGTTTCGATGGCGTCGCTGCCGTGGACTGGCACGAGGCGCATGCGCAGCGCTTCCGCGCCGCGATGGACAACGACTTCGGCACGCCCGAGGCGATGGAGGTGTTGTTCGACCTGGCCGGCGAGGTGAATCGGACCGGCGACGCGAAGGCGGCGGCGCAATTGAAGGCGCTGGGCGGCGTGCTCGGCCTCCTGCAGCGTCCGGCGGTCGAGTTCCTGCAGGCGGCGCCGGCGAGCGGCATGTCGAACGAGGCGATCGACGCGCAGATCGCGGCGCGCATCGCGGCCAAGAAGGCGAAGAATTTCGCCGACGCCGACCGCATCCGCGACGAGCTGAAGGCAGCCGGCATCGTCTTGGAAGACGGCCCGGCGGGAACCACCTGGCGGCGCGCCTGATCGGCATCGAACCGGCGTACCGCCACGACTGACTCTCCCCGTTGCCGACGAATTTCGGCTACTGGACCACGCCATGCACGACCTTGGGCGCAGCGGTGACGGTCGGCTGCGTACCCATCGCAGCACGCGGATCGTCCGTCGGCGCGCCGGGCAGTGCGGTCGCCAGCGGCGCAGTCAGATCCAGCGTGGCGCACGCAGCGTCCGGCACCTTGCCGAACCGCATTTCGCGTTCCAGGTACTTCGCGTAGTAGGTGACGGAATCATTGACCAGTTCGGTGCCGTCCTTGATCGAGAACGCAGGCACCCAGCGTTGACCGTTGCTGCTTCCGGTACCGCAGGTCACGGGCTGGTTGGTGGTGGTGTCGACGCAGGTGCCCGGGATGCCCTGCAGGTCGCCGAAGCCGTTGTAGTTCAACTGCACCTTGGAGCCGATCAGCGGGCTTCCGGCCGCTTCCGTCGTGTTCATGGTCGAAACCGTCAGCACGAAGTTCATCGGCGGATCGAAGCTCACCGCCACGCCGCCCGAACTCAGGCCAACATAGCGATTCCAGGGATTGGGTCCGGTTTCGTAGGTGTAGTACTCGGGGACGTTGTCGACCAGCCACGGACAGATCGTGTCGCCGGTACTCGACTGCTCATAGGGTGAGTTGATGTCGGCGCGGCCGCAGCGGGCGGCTGCGAATGATGCGCTGTTGGCATCGATCAGGCGACCGCTCTGGAGCCCGTACTGATAGTTGCCGTTCAGGGCCAGTGCGCTCGCATCCACCGCATTGCCACCGGACATCAGCAATCCGTCGGAGGCGAACGCATAGCTGATGGCGCTCGCGACCTGGACCGGCTCGAAGACGAATTCGGAACTGCGCGTCGTCGGGTTGCCGCTCCAGTCCAGGTAGGTGATGTCCTGGAACACGGTATTGCCGGTGAAGTCGCCGGCCGACAGCGCGCCCTTCGGGCAACGCCCGGTGCAAACGAGGTTCGGCATGGCCGAGCCGGGAACCACGACGGCGCGGCTTCGTGTCGTGACCGGCGTGGCGTCCGCAAGTTCGCCACTGGCCGGGACCTCGATTCTCACCTCGCCGCCGGCGCTCTGCGAATAGCCTTGCAGGGCCTTCATGAATGGCGCCGAGGCGCGCAAGCCGGACGCGGTGACGTAGGTCGGGGCAAGCGCGTTGCCGTTGGCATCCTTCGCCAGATCGGTCCAGGTGCAGCCGTTTTGGTCGCAAGCATTCTGCCTGCGCACGGCGACAAGCTGCGCGCCATCCCAGGTCAGTTCATAGAGGCCGCCGTTGGCGTCGCCCGCGACGACGTTGCCGGGCAGGAACACCATCACCGATTGTCCCTTGAGATCGCCCATCAGACCATCGACCTTGGTCATCCTGTAGAGCTTGCCGCCCGCCTTGGTCAGGTCGTATACCGTGCCGGCAGCGTTGCTGCCCGGTTCGACGCGGGTGACCTGCGTGACCTGATCCAGCACCCCGCCGGGCAGGAAGACGCCCCAGAAGCTGGCGCCGCCCCAGTAGGTCTGGCCGCCGTAGGTGGCCCGGATAGGGAAGCCGGGCTGCGCCAAGTCGAGGCGCGAACCGTCGGCCATATAGACGCCGTACCGCCAGGTCGAGTAATCGGCTTGCGCCCGGTCGCGCGAAAAGCACTTGCCCGGGTTGGCCTGGCCACGCTTGAAGTGCTGGCTGTCGTATACGAATCCCGCGTCCACCGGCATCGGTCCTTGTCCGGTCGCGGCAATGCGTCCCGAGCCGCCCGTACTGCTCTTCGTGATCGTCAGGCGGGTGGTGTAGGGCTGGGGCGCGCCGCCAAAATCGCCCATGCCGTTTTCGGAGAAGGTCAGCACCGAGGCATTTGCGCTCATCGTGCCGAGGAACATGCTGCAACTGCCGGACAGCGGATCCGCCTGGCTGGCCGCCACGCCGCAGAAGGAGACCGAGAACTGCCCGTTCGGGTTGGTAGTCGACGGCGAAACCGAAACGACGGCGCGCGCGAATATCCGTTCCGGCGTCCCGCCGCCGTCGTTGGGAACGAACCAGGCGTGGGCGATCATCGGATCGTCGTTGCTCACCCGTACCGAATTGACGACCACGCTGGTGTAGTTCGTGGCCGTGGTGGCACCCACGTTCGTCGAACTCGACGTGTCCTGGCCGCGCTTGCCGGAGTCGCACTTTTCCATATCGACCAGCGCGACATAGGGGCCCTGGTTGACCATTGCGTCGGCGCGCAGCGCGCTGACGAAGCACATGATCATGTTTGGCATGCCGATGTTCTCGGCGAGCTTGTCCTGCACCCACTCATGCTGCGGGTCGCTCAAGTAGGCGCCGCCGGTGGGGGCTGCGAAAGCGGTTCCGGCGCCGGCGAAGGCGATCGGAATGGCGGCTGCGAGATATCTGGTCTTCATGGTGGGCCTCCCGACCTAATCGTTCGGAGTGACGACGGGCACCTGTGCCGGCACGGTCAGGCCGGTCACGGCACCGCCCGCGGGGGTAGCGGTGGCGGCGCTGCTGCCGCCGCCGCCTCCGCCGCCGCAGGCAACCAGTTGGGTCAGGAGAAATACGATCGCCAGATATCCGATGGGCCTTCTCATGTCCATACTCCTTGTCGTTGAGACTCGATCGCAGAGTAGAGAACCTGCGCGGCAATGGGTATCCGTACGGTTACCTACAGGGGCTTGGCTGTTCAACTTCCGAACCGGGCCGGCGCTGGACAAAGCCGATGGCCCCGGTCATCCTTCTGCCATGCAAGCCATGTCTTCCCCGCGCAAGGAACGCCTGCTCCTGCTGACCCTGGCGGGCATCCAGTTCTGCCACATCCTCGATTTCATGATCGTGATGCCGCTCGGTCCGATCCTCATGCGCGACCTCGGCCTCGACGCGCACGAATTCGGCCTGCTGGTGGCGTCCTACAGCTTCACGGCGGCGATCTCCGGCGTGCTCATGGCCACCTTCGTGGATCGCTTCGAGCGCAAGCGCTTCCTGCTGGTCGGCTTCGCGCTCTTCGCGCTGGCCACCCTGGCCTGCGGCCTGGCGCCGAACTATCCGACGCTAATCCTCGCGCGCGGCATTGCCGGCGCCTTCGGCGGCCTGATGGGCGCCCTGGTGCAGACGATAGTCGCCGACGCCGTCCCCTACGAGCGGCGCGCCACGGCCACCGGCTTCGTGTCGACCGCCTTTTCCATCTGCACCGTGCTGGGCGTGCCGATGTCCTTGTGGCTGGCCAACTGGCTCGGCTGGCGTACGCCCTTCATCGTCATCGCGGTACTGAGCTGCGTGGCCATCCTGATCGGCCTGCGGGTCCTGCCGGAATTGCGGCAGCACCTGGGCGGAGCGAAGCGCGCGCATCCGTTCGCCGCCATGGCGACGGTCCTGCGCGACGCGAACCACCTGCGCACGCTCCTGTTGTCGGCGCTGATCATCTTCTCCGGCTTCACGGTGATTCCCTACATCACCGTCTATGCGGTCGGCAATGTCGGCATCTCCCTGCACGACATTCCGATCATCTATTTCGTGGGCGGCGGCGCGACGCTGTTCACCGCGCGCTTCGTCGGGCGGCTGGCCGATGCGCACGGCAAGGTCGAAGTCTATCGGCTCGTCGCCATCGCCGCGCTGCTGCCCCTGGTGCTGGTGACCCACATGGGCCCCGTGCCTCTGTGGGGCTGGGTCGCCTGCACCACGGCCTTCTTCGTGCTGGTCTCGGGGCGCATGGTGCCGGCCATGGCGATCATCTCCTCGGCGGCGCAGCCCAGGCTGCGCGGCACCTTCATGTCGCTGAACGCAACGGTGCAGTCGGTCGCCATGGGTCTGGCGACCATGCTGTCCGGCTTCATCGTCACGGTGGACGCCGGTGGCAAGATCACCGGCTATCCGCTGGTCGGCTACGTCGCCATCGCCGCCAGCGTCCTGGCGATCGCCTACGTCTCGCGCATCGTGATCCACGATCAGCCGACCCCGGCCGCCGGCAACTGAGGCCTTGCCGACGGTCTGCGCCGATGCGGCCTACGTGCCCGGATTGAACGGCGAGTAATCGATGAACTCCCAGCCCAAGCCCGCCGGGAGCTGCGACTCGCGCACTGTCTTCACCGCGAGGATCCACGAGCGTTCCACCGCCACGCTTCGCGGCGTCCAGTCGATCTCGGCGTCGCCGATGACTTGCAGTTGCCGCTGGCCGGCGAAGTCGATGAACAGCAGGCCGGCAATGCCGCTGGCCTGAATGTTGCCGAGGGTATTGAACAGCGCGTTGCCCGCATAGTCCGGAACGCGCAGGCGTTGCCCACATTCGACGTGCACGAAGCCCGGCGGGCCGCCACGATGCGAGATGTCGGCTCCCGCCTGGGGCTGCACGCTGGCGACGAAACACGTGTCGGCCCGGGCAATCAGTTGCTGCTGCTCGTCGCTCAAGTGCGCACTGCGCCGCACGTCGCGGCTGGCCGGTTCGCTGCGCTCGCCCCGCAGGCGGCGGCGCTGGATGTATTTCGGGCAGTTCGGGTAGACCTGGTCGACGCATACCTCGATTTCGCCGTACCCTGCCGGCGCGGTCCCTCCGGTGCGCAAATGGCCATTGATGCGCAATCGGCGTCGCGTCGCCAGATCGATGGCCAGCAGCCCGATCAGGCCATTCGTATGCAGGTTGTCCCAGAGCGGATCCGCCGGCGCAGCGCCCGCAGCATCGACGCGGATGCATACCGTCTCGCCATCCTGGCTGGAAACGAAGCCCGGCGTGCCGAACAGCAACGAAGGCCACGTACTGCGCGCTCCATCCCAACTGCCGATCAGCAACATCGATTGGGCGGCGAGGAACTCCCTGGCGGCCGGGGTGATGCGATTGGCGACCATACGGCCCACGGCCTCCGCCTGAAGGGCCTGTCCGGCCAGGGCCTGCACCTGCCGCTCACCATCGTGAAAAGGGTCCGCGTTCGTCATCGACAGCCTCCGTCCGGCCGACCTGGACTAGAAAGTGACCAATTGATAGCCGGCCGCCAGGCGGCTGGCCAGGCTCGGCAGCCCGCTGGTGCCGGGGACCGCGCATTCGCTGACTATTGCGAAACCCTGCGATTCGGCGGTCTGCCGGGCGCCGAATACATCCGCGCAGCCACAGGAAACGCCGACGATCTTGTCCTTCACCGCCTCGTAGAGCCCATGGACCGGATGGTCTGGGGCGGTGATTAGCCCTGTCCAGCGGGTGCCGGCGCCCATGAACAGCACGCTCACTTCGTCGCCGCGCTGCTTCGCGTCGAAGGCCGTGACCAGGGCGTTGAAGACCCGGCCCAACGCCTCCTCGCCGCCGGAATTGGGGTCGGAAAGTACAACCACGGCAATCTTCGTCATGTCCATCTCCTTTGATTGGGCCTGTCGGATGAGCAGGTGCAGCCATCCTATGAGCTCGCGAACCTGGAATAAATGGCGTAAAGTGAATCACATTGTTTTGGTTAATGGACTAATGTCTTGGACAAGCTGCAACACATGCGAGTGGTAGTGGCGATTGCGGAAACCGGTAGCCTCACTGCCGCCGCGGCTCGCCTCGACACGTCTCCGCCGACCATCGTGCGACTGCTCGCCGCCACGGAGCGGCGCCTGGGTGTGCGCTTGTTCGAGCGCACCACCCGACAAGTGCAAATCACCGAGGAGGGCAGCATGTTCGTCGAGGCCAGTCGGCGAATACTGGGCGAGGTGGCCGAGATCGAGGACGCCCTGCTGGATCGGCGTACGGAGCCCGCCGGCCTGCTGGCCATCACCGCGCCGGTGCTGTTCGGCCGCCTGCACGTGGCCCCGGTGCTCAACGCGTTCCTGCACCAGTACCCGCAGGTCTCGGCGCGGCTGACCCTGCTCGACCGCGTGGTCGACCTGATCGAGGAAGGTATCGACGTGGCGGTGCGCATTGGCCCGGTCACGGCTCCCGACCTCGTGGTCGCCCCGGTCGGCCGGGTCCGGCGGTGCCTGTGCGCGGCGCCGGCCTTGTTGGACCGGCTGAGCCCGATTGGCGACCCGGAAGCCCTGCGGCACGCGCCCTTCATCCGCATGCAAGGGCTGATGCCCAGCCCGGGATTGAGCTTCAGGGATGGTCGCCGCGTGGTCGAACCGGCCAACGTCCGCATGTCGACCAATCATGCCGATGCCGCTCTGCTGGCCTGCATCGATGGCCTGGGAGTCGGCCTTTTCCTTTCCTACCAGACACGGGAGGCCGTCGCAGCAGGGCAGTTGCGCACGATCCTGACGGAGTTCGAGCCTGATCCGCTGCCCGTCTCCCTGGTCTACACGCCGTCCAAGCGAATCTCTGCCCGGACTCGGACATTCATCGCGTGGGCCAAGACGAGGCTGGCGGAGCGGCTGGCCGGGGATCCGGGCGACCGAGCATGAATGCGGCGCGCAAGACCCTTGAGAATTCATGGGCGCCATCGCAGAATGCGCTGATCAAGTCCGCTTTCGGCCTTCCTGCCGCAACCGCCAAGGAGTTCTCATGCGCACCCTCATCCCGCTCATCGGCGCCGCTTTCCTCTTTTCCACCTCGGCCTACGGGCAGGACTGCAAGGCGGGCCAGGCCGCCCACGCCGCCGGCAACTACGCCAAGGCGACGGCGATCCTCCAGCCGCTCGTCGCCAAGGGCGACGCCTGCGCGCAGTACCAGCTTGGCGAGATGTACATGCAGGGCAAGGGCGTCCCGGAAGACAAGGCCAAGGCCCTGGAACTGTTCAAGAAGTCGGCCGCCCAGGGCAATGAAAAGGCCAAGCTGATGACCGGCTTCCTCGAACGGAAGTAACTACGGCCATGGTACGCGATTGACATACGCAAATCGCATCCCGTAGCATGCCCGCTCTGAATCGCCCTCGCGGAGGACAAGCGCCATGCTGATTGACGAACGGGTGTTGCAGGAAACCGAGAAGCGCCTGGCCCCCTTGATTCCGGCGCAACTGCGGGAGCGCGCCTCGGTTCGCAAGACCTTGGCCCCGGCGCCCGGACGCGCCGATCTGGTGAAGGCCTATGTCGCGGGAAAGCGTGCCGCCACCGACGAGAATGCCTTCGAGCGCGCCGTCGGCGACATCGACCTGGTGGGCGTCGACTACCTGTACAACGGGTTGCGGGCCGCCGAAGCGGTGGCGCGGGTGGTGATTCCGCGCGCCGACGGCAATCGCACGGCGTACGCCACCGGGTTCATGGTCAGCCCGGACCTGTTCCTGACCAATTGGCACGTCTTCAAGACGGCCGATGCGGCCAGGCTGGCCACCGCGCAGTTCGGCTACCAGGCCGATGCCGACGGGGCCGAGCGGGTCTCGACCAGCTTCATGTTGCGGCCGGACCGCTTCTTCCTGGCCGATGAGCATCTCGACTATTGCCTCGTTGCGGTCGACCCGACCAGCGAGAAGGGGCCGTCGGACTTGCGGTCGTTCGGCTGGCTGCGCCTGAATCCCGATCTCGGCAAGGCCGATGTCGGCCAATGGGCCTCCGTCATCCAGCATCCGGGCGGCCAGTTGAAGCAGTTGGCCATCCGCGAGAATGCCTTCCTGCCGATCGACGAGGACAGCGACTTCCTGTCCTACCACAGCGACACGCTGCGCGGCTCGTCGGGGGCGCCGGTGCTGAACGATTTCTGGGAAGTCGTGGCGCTGCATCATTCCGGCGTGGCGGCGAAGGACGCGCAGGGCCGCTATCTCGATCACCAGGGCAATCCCATCGTCGGCCGCGACGTCACCGACGAGGAGGTGAAGTGGATCGCCAACGAAGGTGCCCGGGTCAGCCGCATCGTGGCCGACGCACTGAACCGGGCCGCGCCGTCGGCGCTGCGCGAGAGTTTCGAGCAGGTCGTGCGCGGGCGCCTGGAATCGACGGCGACGCCGGACTTCGGGCTGGCGCAGGGGCCGTTCCATGGCGGCGCCGCCGGGGCGGTGACGCTGGCTTCCCGCCAACAGCGCTTCTTCCTGCCGGTCGACGTGCTGCTGTCGGCCGGCGACGTCGTTGCCGATGCCGCCGTGGCGGGCGCCGCCGCCCTCGGCCGGGCTGCGACGTCGATGGCCCCGCAGGCGGATTTCGAGCTGGTCTTCGACGACGATTACAGCAACCGGACCGGTTACGTCGCGACCTTCCTCGGCCGGCGGCGGTCGGTATCCATGCCGACGGTGGCGTCCGCGGCGGCCGCCCTGGTGGCGCCGACCCTCGACGGCGCCAAGCAGCTCGACTACCACCATTTCTCGGTGGTGATGCACGCCCGGCGGCGGCTGGCGATCTTCACGGCCGGCAACGTCGATTACGTTGCCGAAGACCGCGACCAACGATCGCGCAAGGAATTCGGCAAGGACCAGTGGCGCCTCGACCCGCGCATGGCCGAGGAATACCAGATCCCGAAGAAGTTCTACGACCGCTGGAAGAAGCTCGACTACGGGCATCTGGTGCGCCGCGAAGACAACTTGTGGGGCAGTTCCGATGAGCAGCGGGAGTTCGCGAACTCGGACACCTTCCACATGACCAACTGTTCGCCGCAGCACGAAGCGTTCAACCGCTCGAACCTCGATGGCCTGTGGGGCAACCTAGAGGAAACCATCAAGGCCCAGGCAGCCGACGAAGGCCAGAAGATCGGCAAGCTCTGCGTCTTCTGCGGGCCCGTCTTCGACGACAGGAAGGACCTGGTCTGCGGCGACGTGCGCGTGCCGCTCGCGTTCTGGAAGGTGGTCGTGGCGCCCGCGCCCGGGAACAAGATCAAGGCCTATGGCTTCATCCTGAAGCAGGCGAAAGTCCTGAACGACGACCCGCCGTTCGAGGAATTCGATCCCAGTGGCTACGAGCGCTCTTTCGCCACGCTGAAGTCCATCGAAGCCAGGACCCTGGTTCGGTTTGGCACCGAACTGAAAGCCGCCGATGTCCTGAAAGGGCAGTGACTTGCGGTGATGTTCGCGCCGAAGGCGGGCGGGAACGACACGCAAGGGATCGCGGCCGTCGTCCAGCAAGCGGTCATCGTCGGCAACGAGCGTCGTAGCTGGTCAAGGTGATTGTGGCGAGCGAAGGTCGGAGGATCGGCAACTGACGTCCGGCGCTCGGGGGTATCGATGACGCGCCGATCAGAAGGGCGGCGGGCAGTCGACGCGCAGCGGTGCGCCCGTTTCGGGATGGTCGAGTTCGATCTGGCAGGCGTGCAGCGTCAGGCGCTCCGCTTTGGCGCAGGATGCCGGTGTGCCGTAGAAGTCGTCGCCGAGGATGGGATGGCCCATTGCTTCCATGTGCACCCGCAACTGGTGCGAACGCCCGGTAATGGGCTCGAGCTCGATGCGCGATACGGCGCGCGCAGCGTCGATGTCGAGGACGCGATAGCGGGTCAGGCTCGGCCGGCCCAAGGCGTGATCGACTTTCTGCTTCGGGCGGTTGGGCCAGTCACCACTGATGGGCAGATCGATCTCGCCGGCGGCGGCAGCCGTCCAGTGTCCGTCGACCAAGGCCTGGTAGCGCTTGCGCACCCTGCGTTCCTGGAACAGAATACTCAGTTCGCGCTGCGCCTTGGCGCCGCGCCCCATGACGACGATGCCGGACGTGCCCATGTCCAGGCGATGAACGATCATGGCATCGGGAAACTCGGCCTGCACGCGGCGCGACAGGCAGTCGTCCTTGCCGGCGCCGCGCCCCGGCACGCTCAGTAGCCCGCTGGGTTTGTCGACAACGATCAACTGCTCCGAGAGATAGAGGACGGAAAGCCCCCGGTGCGCGGGCGGGCGGTAGGGAGTGGATGGCATGCCGCGGATTGTCGCATTGAGACGTGCCTGGCTTTCGTCAGCCGCCGAAGAAGTCCTTGACCTTGTCCATCCAGCTTTGCGCCTTGGGATTGTGGCGCGCGGAGTTGCTGCGGCTGATGTCGTCGAACTCGCGCAGCAGTTCGCGCTGGCGCTCGGTGAGGTTGACCGGCGTTTCGACGACGACATGGCACATCAGGTCGCCGTGATTGTGCGAGCGCACGCCCTTGATGCCCTTGCCGCGCAGGCGGAACACCTTGCCGGTCTGCGTTTCGGAGGGAATCTTCAGCTTGGCCATGCCGTCCAGCGTGGGAATCTCGATCTCGCCGCCAATCGCGGCGGTGGTGAAGCTGACCGGCATCTCGCAGTGCAGGTCGTCGTGGTCGCGCTGGAACACCGAGTGCGGCTTGAGGTGTATCTGCACGTAAAGGTCGCCGGCGGGGCCGCCGTTGACGCCCGGCTCGCCTTCGCCGGACAGGCGGATGCGGTCGCCCTCGTCGATGCCGGCGGGAATCTTCACCGACAGCGTCTTGTGCTGGTTGACCCGGCCGGCGCCGTGGCAGGTGTTGCACGGGTCGGCGATGTAGCGGCCGGTGCCGTGGCACTTGGGGCAGGTTTGCTGGATCGAGAAGAAGCCCTGCTGCATGCGCACCTGGCCGTGGCCGCCGCAGGTCGGGCAGACCTTCGGTTCGGAGCCTTTCTTGGCGCCGCTGCCGTGGCAGGTTTCGCACTCGGCCATGGTCGGGATGCGGATGCGCGTCTCGGTGCCGCGCGCGGCGTCCTCCAGCGATATTTCCAGGTTGTAGCGCAGGTCGGCGCCGCGATAGACGTTCGAGCGGCCGCCGCCGCCACCGCCGCGACCGCCGAAGATGTCGCCGAAGATGTCGCCGAAGGCATCGGCGAAACCGCCCATGCCCGCGCCGCCGAAGCCGCCCGCGCCGGCACCGGCGGACGGATCGACGCCGGCGTGGCCGAACTGGTCATAGGCGGAGCGCTTTTGTGCGTCGGAGAGCATCTCGTAGGCTTCCTTCGCCTCCTTGAACTGCTCCTCGGCCTTCGGGTTGTCCGGATTGCGGTCCGGATGGAACTTCATGGCCAGCTTGCGGTAGGCCTTCTTGATCTCTTCTTCGGAAGCGTCGCGATTGACGCCGAGGATTTCGTAGTAGTCGCGTTTAGCCATCAGATTCTTTCACCACCAAGGGCACCAAGTACACCAAGAAAGGCAGTTGCCGATCTTTGGTTTCCTTGGTGCCCTTGGTGTGCTTGGTGGTGAATCGGTTTTACTTCTTGTCCTTGACCTCGGTGAACTCGGCGTCAACAACATCGCTGTCGTCCTTCTTCGCTTCGCCGCCGGGCGCCGTGCCGCCGGCCTGCTCGGCACCGCCGGCCGCCTGCTGCTGGGCGTAGATTTTCTCGCCCAGCTTCTGCGAGACGGTTCCCAGCGCCTCGGTCTTGGCTTCCATCGCGGCCTTGTCGCTGCCCTTGATGGCTTCCTCGGCTTCCTTGATGGCTTCCTCGATCTTGGCCTTCTCGTCGGCCTCGATCTTGTCGCCATGCTCGGCCAGTGCCTTCTTCACCGAATGCACCATGGCATCGCAGTGGTTGCGGGCATCGACCAGCTCGTGCGCCTTCTTGTCTTCCTCGGCATGCGCCTCGGCGTCGCGCACCATGGCCTGGATCTCGGCTTCCGACAGGCCCGAGTTGGCCTTGATGGTGATCTTGTTTTCCTTGCCCGTGCCCTTGTCCTTGGCCGAGACGTGCAGGATGCCGTTGGCGTCGATGTCGAAGGTGACCTCGATCTGCGGCATGCCGCGCGGCGCCGGCGGGATGTCGGACAGGTTGAACTGGCCGAGGCTCTTGTTGCCGGCGGCCATTTCACGTTCGCCCTGCATGACATGGATGGTCACGGCCGACTGGTGGTCGTCGGCGGTCGAGAACACCTGGCTGGTCTTGGTCGGGATGGTCGTGTTCTTGGTGATCAGCTTGGTCATGACGCCGCCCAGGGTTTCGATGCCCAGGCTGAGCGGGGTGACGTCGAGCAGCAGCACGTCCTTGACTTCGCCCTGCAGCACGCCGCCCTGGATCGAGGCGCCGACCGCGACGGCTTCGTCGGGGTTCACGTCCTTGCGCGGCTCCTTGCCGAAGAACTCCTTCACCTTGTCCTGCACCTTGGGCATGCGCGTCATGCCGCCGACCAGGATCACGTCGGCGATGTCGCCGACCTTGACGCCGGCGTCCTTGATGGCGATGCGGCAGGGCTCGATGGTGCGCTCGATCAGTTCGTCCACCAGCGATTCGAACTTGGCGCGGGTGATCTTCATGGTCAGGTGCTTCGGACCCGACGCGTCGGCCGTGATGTAGGGCAGGTTGATCTCGGTCTGCATCGACGACGACAGCTCGATCTTGGCCTTTTCGGCGGCTTCCTTCAGGCGCTGCAGGGCCAGCACGTCGGCCTTGAGGTCGACACCCTGTTCCTTCCTGAACTCGGTGACGATGTAGTCGATGACGCGCTGGTCGAAGTCTTCGCCGCCCAGGAAGGTATCGCCGTTGGTGGACAACACTTCGAACTGGTGCTCGCCGTCGAGTTCGGCGATCTCGATGATCGAGATGTCGAAGGTGCCGCCGCCGAGGTCATAGACCGCGATCTTGCGGTCGCCTTCCTGGTTGTCCATGCCGAAGGCGAGCGCGGCCGCGGTCGGCTCGTTGATGATGCGCTTCACTTCCAGGCCGGCGATGCGGCCGGCGTCCTTGGTGGCCTGGCGCTGGCTGTCGTTGAAGTAGGCGGG
>JACRIZ010000086.1 GCA_016235765.1 Rhodocyclales bacterium
CGGCATACCGGCACGCTACGTCAGCGGCTACCTCTACACCGGCGACGAAGGCCACGCCGCCAGCCACGCCTGGATCGACGCCTGGGACGGCGCCCGCTGGCTCTCCTGCGACGCCACCCACAAGCGCTTTGCCGGCCCCGCTTATTGCCGACTCGCCGTCGGCCGCGACTACCTCGATGCCTGCCCGGTGCGCGGCATCCGCCACGGCGGCGGCGCCGAAGCCATGTCGGCCAACGTCAGCGTGCAGACGCAGCAAGAGCAACAACAGCAGTAGGCATGGGACAATAAGCGTATGACCTACTGCATCGGAATGCTCCTCGGCCAGGGGCTGGTACTGCTGTCCGACTCGCGCACCAACGCGGGCCTCGACCACATCAACACCTTCCGCAAGATGACCGTCTGGGAGAAGCCAGGCGACCGCGTGCTGGTGCTGCTGACGGCCGGCAACCTGGCCATCAGCCAGGCCATCGTGAACGTGCTCAACGAACGCGCCGCTTCCATGGAGGGCGAGCCCAACCTGCTCAACGCGCCCAACCTGTTCGAGGCGGCGATCCGCGTCGGCGAGGCGGTGCGCGAGGTGCACCAGCGCGACGCCGACGCGCTCAAGGAATTCGGCGTCGAATTCAATGCCTCGCTGATCCTGGCCGGCCAGATCGCCGGCGAAGCGCCGCGCCTGTTCCAGATCTATTCGGCCGGCAACTTCATCGAGGCCACGCACGATACGCCCTACTTCCAGATCGGCGAGTCGAAGTACGGCAAGCCCATCATCGACCGCGTCATCAAGCCCGGCATCTCGCTCGACGAAGCCGCCAAGTGCGCCCTGATCTCGATGGACTCGACGCTGCGCAGCAACCTCTCGGTCGGCCTGCCGCTGGACTTGGTCTTCATCCGCCGCGACGCCATGAAGGTCGACCGCCACGTCTCCATCGACGCCGACCACCCCTACTTCGCGATGATCCGCTGCCGCTGGAGCGAAGCCCTGCGCGGCGCCTTCCACGACCTGCCGAATCCGGAGTGGTAGGTCGAATTCTTGCTTCCAAGCAGACGCGTAGCAAACCCGACATGCCTGGAGCCATACCGTGAATAGAATCCCCGCCGTCCTGCTTGCCCTCCTCGCCGTCCCCGCGGCGGCAGACGAGATCACCGTCGCCGTCGCCGCCAATTTCACCGCCCCGATGAAGCAGATCGCCGCCGATTTCGAGAAGGACACCGGCCACAAGGCACAGCTTGCCTTTGGCGCCACGGGCAAGTTCTACGCGCAGATCAGGAACGGCGCGCCCTTCGAGATCCTTCTCGCCGCCGACGACAACACGCCTGCCAAGCTGGTGACGGAAGGCGCGGCCGTCGCGGGCAGCACCTTCACCTACGCCATCGGCCGACTGGTGCTCTGGTCGGCCAGGCCCGGTTTCGTCGACGCCAAGGGCGAGGTGCTGAAGAAAGCTGAGTTCAATCACGTGTCCATCGCCAACCCGAAGCTCGCGCCCTACGGCTCAGCGGCCGTCGAAGCACTGACGGCTCTCAATCTCATCGACGCCGTGCAGCCGAAGTTCGTCCAGGCCGAGAACATCGCCCAGGCGCACCAGTTCATCGCCACCGGCAACGCCGAGTTGGGCTTCGTCGCCCTTTCCCAGGTAATGAAGGACGGCAAGATCAGCGAAGGCTCGGCCTGGATTGTGCCCGCCAACCTGCATCAACCCATCAAGCAGGATTTCGTGATTCTCGACAAGGGCCGTGGCAAACCCGCCGCCGAAGCGCTGATGAAGTACCTGAAGGGCGACAAGGCCAGGGCAGTGATCAAAGCCTACGGCTATGACCTGTGAAGTAGGCACGGGAATGGCTACAGTCGCATTAAAGCCATTTCCTTGTCGCATTCCCGCCATGATTAACCGCACACAACTGATGACCGACCTCCTCGCCCGCCCCGGCGATGCGGACGCGCTGGCCGATCCGGCGCGGCCGGTATTCGCCAGCGTGGTGGTCGGCCGCGCGCTCGGCGAGGGCGTGTTGCCCGTCGCGCTCGGCCTGGGCGGGGATCGCTTCACGGAGTTCTGGCGGCGCTACTTCCCCGGCCCGCAGTTGATTCTGATCGAAGGCAATCACGAAGACATTCCCGAACTCGAGGACATCGAGCACCTGCTGCTCGACTACCGCGCCGGACTGCGTGATTCGGAGATCTGGCTGGCGCGCATCGTCGCCTGGGGCTGCGCGGGGCGCGACCATCTGTGGCAGGATTTGGGCCTTGCCAACCGCAAGGAACTCTCACTCCTGATGGATACCGCGTTCCCGACGCTGGCGGCGCTCAACACCGGCGACATGAAGTGGAAGAAATTCATCTACCGCCAATACTGCGCGCGCGACGGCATCTACGTCTGCCCGGCGCCGTCCTGCGGCGTCTGCATCGATTACGCGAAGTGCTTCGCCTCGGAGGACTAGATTCGGCATGCCTGATCCGTCCGACCTCGCCGCCGTCTGGTTGACCCTGCGGCTCGCCACGGTCACGACGCTGATCCTGATGGTGGTCGGCACGCCTATCGCCTGGTGGCTGGCGCGCACGCCATCGCGCTGGAAGGGCCCCGTTGGCGCCGTCGTCGCGCTGCCCATCGTGCTGCCACCGACGGTGCTCGGCTTCTATCTGCTGCTGCTGCTGGGGCCGAACGGCGTGATCGGCCAGTTCACGCAATGGGCCGGCATTGGCCTGTTGCCCTTCACCTTCTGGGGTCTCGTCGTCGCCTCGGTGTTCTATTCGCTGCCGTTTGTCGTGCAACCGATCCAGAACGCCTTCGAGGCTATCGGCGACCGGCCGCTGGAGGCGGCGGCGACACTGCGCGCCTCCCGGCTCGACGCCTTCTTCACGGTTGCGGTGCCGCTGGCCAAGCCCGGCTTCATGACCGCCGCCGTGCTCGGCTTCGCGCACACCGTCGGCGAATTCGGCGTGGTGCTGATGATCGGCGGCAACATCCCGGAAAAGACGCGCGTCGTCTCGGTGCAGATCTACGACCACGTCGAGGCGCTCGAATACGCCAACGCCCACTGGCTGGCCGCCCTGATGGTGGTGTTCTCCTTCCTCGTGCTGCTGGCGCTTTACACGCTCAACCCGACGGGGAAGCGCAAGTGAGCATCGAAGCCCGCTTTCGCCTCGAACGCGCCGGCTTCGCGCTCGACGTCGACCTTGTGCTGCCCGGCCACGGCGTCACCGCCATCTTCGGCCACTCGGGGTCCGGCAAGACGACTCTCCTGCGCTGCATCGCCGGCCTCGAACGCGCCCCCGGCACGCTGACGGTGAAAAGTCAGCCGTGGCAGGACGCCAGCTTCTTCATGCCCGTGCATCAGCGGCCGCTCGGTTATGTGTTCCAGGAAGCCAGCCTCTTCCCGCACCTGACGGCGCAACGCAACCTCGAATACGGCATGAAGCGCGTACCGGCCACCGAGCGTCGCGTGGCCATGGACCAGGCCATAGCCCTGCTCGGCATCGGCCATTTGCTCGACCGACTGCCCGACCAGCTCTCGGGCGGCGAGCGCCAGCGCGTCGCCATCGCCCGCGCCCTGCTCACCAGCCCGAAGCTGCTGCTGATGGACGAGCCGCTGGCCGCGCTCGACCTGGCGCGCAAGAACGAGATCCTGCCCTACCTCGAACACCTGCACGACGAGCTGGAAATCCCTGTGCTCTACGTCAGCCACGCGCCCGACGAAGTGGCGCGGCTGGCCGACCACATCGTTGTCATGGAGGGCGGCCGCGCCGTCGCGCAAGGTGCGCTGACCGAAACGCTGGCGCGCGTCGACCTGCCAATCCGGCTCGGCGAGGACGCGGGCGTGGTGCTCGACGGCCGCATCGCGGAACGCGACGGCAACTGGCATCTGGCGCGCGTCGAGTTCGACGGCGGCTCGCTGTGGGTGCGCGACACCGGTCATGCGCTTGATCACCATGTGCGCGTGCGCATCCTGGCGCGCGACGTCAGCGTCGCCCTCGAACCGCAGCACGACTCTTCCATCCTCAATTGCCTGCCGGCCGAGGTGGCCGAAATCGCCGCCGACGCCCATCCGGCGCTGGCGCTGGTGAAGCTCAAGCTCGGCAAGTCAGCCGTGGTAGCGCGCCTCACCCACCGCTCCGCCTGCGGCCTCGACCTCAAGCCGGGCCTGCCCGTCTACGCACAAATCAAGGCCGTCGCACTCATCGGATGAAGACACAAATCGAATTCGCCACCGCAGCCGATCTGCCTGCCATGGCCGACCTGCTCTACGAACTCTTCACGTTGGAGAGCGACTTCAAGCCCGAGCGCGACAAGCAATTGCGCGGACTGAAGCTGATCCTCGACACGCCACAGATCGGCCGCCTGTTCGTGATGCGTGTCGACGGACGCGTCGTTGGCATGGCAAATGCTCTGATCACCGTGAGTACGGCGCAGGGTGCGCCGGTGCTGCTGCTCGAGGACGTCATCGTGAGCCGCGCCACGCGCGGCGGCGGCCTGGGGCGTCGGCTGGTCGAGCACGTCTGCGACTGGGCCAGGACCCAGGGCATGACGCGCGTCACGCTGCTGGCCGACAAGGACAACGCACCCGCGCTGGCTTTCTACGATCGCCTCGGCTTCGAAAGCTCGGCGATGGTGGTACGACGCAAACCGCTTTGTCAGGAGTAGCACAATGGAAAAATTCGACATGGGCGAGATGGTCTTCGCGGCCACCGACCTCTACAACGACGACCTGGCCGAGGACGGCGCCAGCCTGATTCCGGAGGTCGAACCGAACGCGCTGCTCGCAGCGGCCGGCTCGCGCGGTGTCGTCGTCAACGTCGGCCACGTTGCCGAACAGCCGCAGCAGGCCATCTACCTCGTGCGCTTCGAAACCGGCCCCGACAAGTCGCTCGGCGTGCCGATCGGCTGCATGACCGAGGAACTCACGAACTCGGCCTGAAATTCCAGAAAGCGCTTGGCTTCCAATAGTCATTAGCCAAGGCGGTACGCCGCAAGGCGACTGTAATAGGAATCTCTTAAAAACAGCCACTTGCAATAGCTCGGCTGTTCGATTACATTTGCGAGTAAATTAACTCACAAATGTAATCAACACCGTGTCTTTCCTTAGACCTCAAGCACTTACACTTCGCGAACGCCTGACCGAGCCGGTTCACTGGATCAATATCATTGTCGGTCCTCGGCGGGTGGGTAAGACCACTCTGGTCCAGACAATCCTGCATGAACTACCCGAAAATCGCCGCTGGTACATTTCAGCCGACCAAGGTGGCTATGGCCAGCCCGCAGTGCAATCCACGCCAACAGGTGAAACCAGCGCACCGGCCGAGACAGGCGAGCGGGCCGATGCCGCCTGGCTTACCCGAAAGTGGCAGGAGGCGCGACTGCTAGCCAGCAGGGCGAAGGGAACTTTCGTATTCGCCATCGACGAAGTTCAGAAAATTCCTCGCTGGTCGGAAACCGTCAAAGGGCTTTGGGATGCGGACCGCCAAGCACGGCTGGCCATGCACGTTGTGCTGCTCGGGTCGTCCCCCCTCCTGGTGCACGACGGACTCAATGAAAGCCTCATGGGACGGTTTGAACTTATCCGAGCGGACCACTGGTCCTACCCGGAGATGCACGAAGCATTCAGTTTTAGCCTCGATGAGTACATCTACTTCGGCGGCTACCCGGAACCCGCGGCCACAGGACTTATTCGCAATGAAGCACGGTGGCGTGCCCATGTCGTCTCCAGCCTCATAGAGCCCAGCATCAATCAGGACGTATTAGCGCTCAACCGCGTTGACCGGCCGGCTTTGCTTAAGCAACTCTTTTGGCTCGGGTGCGACTATTCCGGACAGATACTGGCTTTCGACAACATGGCGATCAACTTGCGCGAGAAGAACGAAGGCAACGAAGCGCACACCGGAACGATAGCCAAGTATCTCGACTTGCTCGGCAAAGCCGGACTGGTGACGGGCTTGCAAAAGTACTCCGGCAGCATGCTGCGGCAACGCACGGCTTCACCAAAGTTGCTGGCCTTGAACAACGCCTTAATGGCGGTCGCCAGCGGCTACGACTATTCAGCGGCAAAAGCGGATCGCTCGCTTTGGGGGCGCATGGTGGAAACCGCGGTTGGAGCGCATCTCCTTGCCACCAGCCCCCCCGGCACCCTGACTTATTGGCGCAAAGGAAAGCTGGAGGTCGATTTCGTACTATCGCGCGGAAGCTTGCTGACCGCCATCGAGGTCAAGAGCGGAGGTGGCGGACGGCGCTTGCCCGGCCTGCACGCGTTTGCCAAAGCCCACCCCAACTGCAAGTCTCTGCTCGTGGGCGAGGAAGGCATTCCCTTGGTGGAGTTTCTTTCCGTCCCCGCCGATCATTGGCTGATCCCACCGTGAATCAGCCGATTCCCCGCACCTGCACGGTCATATCCCGGAACGGACAGCGCCAGGGAGGCGTTGCCTTTGCCGACTTGCGACAACGCCCCGCCTATGTACTGCTAGGCGAACCGGGGGCCGGCAAAACAACCAGCTTTGAGGAAGAAGCAAAGCTGACCGGCGGGATTGCCATTTCGGCCCGCGACTTTCTCACCCTGAATCCACGCCCCGAATGGCGAACCACCACCCTGTTCGTCGACGGACTGGACGAAGTCCGTGCGGGTGAAACGAACCACCGTACACCGTTCGACGCCATTCGCGCCAAGCTCGACTTGCTTGATCGACCGAACTTCCGTATCTCGTGTCGAGAGGCGGACTGGTTCGGCGCAACCGACCGGGACGCACTGGCACGCGTGTCGGCGGACGGGAACGTCGACGTATGTCATCTCGATCCACTGACTGACAAGCAGATCGAACACCTGCTCACCATCCAGCACGGGGTCGCCGACCCAAAGACGTTTATTGAACGCGCACGGAATAGTCGATTGGAAAGCCTGTTGCGCAATCCGCAGACGTTACGCATGCTGACGGAAGCCATCCAGGATCGTTGGCCCGAATACCTGAAGGACGCCTACGACCTTGCCTGTCGGAAACTAGTAGTCGAACCCAACAAGGAGCATCTGGACGCGCAGCGCGGGCAATCTCGTTCCGTCGAGGATCTGCTCGATACGGCTGGCAAGCTATTCGCCATACAGCTACTTTCCAACATCGCCGGTTTCGCCAGAAACGAGGCTGTCGGGGACACGAGCCACCCGACGCTGGCGTCCATTGGACTGAACGAGAGCGACGCCCTATCCCATACACTCGCCAGCCGACTATTCGAAGCACGAGGAGGAGAGGAGGTACGAGAACCGGCACACCGAAGCGTTGCCGAATACCTGGGCGCACGCCATCTGGCCGATCAAATCAGAACCAAGGCGATGCCATTCGGACGTATACGGGCGTTACTCGTGGCCGGCGACGGCGGGATCGTTTCTGACCTGCGTGGACTCCACGCCTGGCTGGCTGTACATCTTCCTGAATTCCGAACAACCCTAATCGACGAAGACCCGCTGGGCGTACTCCTGCAAGGTGACGCAAAGAGCTTCCCGCCCGAACACAAGCGCCACATTCTGAGTGCCCTCGCTCAAGAAGGCCACCGCTATGCCGGATTCCGGTTCCAGGATTGGACGGACCATCCTTTTGGCGCACTGGCCGAACGCGCCCTCTTGCCCGACCTTCGCGAAATACTGATCTCCAATGTCCGAAACGAGGCGCATGAGGCTCTGCTCGATTGCGCACTCGAAGCGCTTATTCATGGAGAGCCACTGCCGGAACTCGGCGACGAACTGCTTGCGGTCGCACGCGACCCATCCCACTGGGAAAACAACCGACGAAACGCAATCGAAGCCCACCACCACATTGGCGCTTCTACAGCCGGCCTTCTGAAATTACTGGAGGATACCCGGACGGGGAAAGTCATCGATCCGGAAGATGAACTTACGGGTGCGTTGCTACGGCTTCTCTATCCAGGCCAGCTTCCGGCAAACCGAGTAATTGATTATCTGCATCCCAGTAAAAACCCACGACATATTGGTGGCCGATATTCAATGTTCTGGGAATACTCCCTGATGGAAACCACCACCCAAGGACAATGGGCGGAACTGCTCGATGGAGTCGCACGCGACATGCGAAGGCTACCTGTCTCACACGAAGACTTCGAGTTCAGGGATTTCGCCGGAGAACTTCTCGTCCGTGCGGTAGAGAGCGATGGCGATTCGGTCGAACCCGCGCGACTTTGGCAATGGCTCACCTTCGGTCTTGATCCCGACCACGCGTACAGCCATCTCGAAACGAAACATGAGAAACGCATTTCACGCTGGCTTTCCGCACGACCCGCTACCTACATCGCCTTGATGGATATTGCTTTACGCAACTGTGCCGGTGTCGAGCAGCCTTGCCATTGTCTTTTCGCAGCCGAACATCGCCTTCACGAGGCGATCGCATCACCAGAAGTTGGCGACTGGTGCTTTGCGCGCGCTGCGGAACAGACCAATGCCGACATACGCCAATACTTGATTCGCAAGGGGATCCTGTCGCTGCTTACCGAAATGGACTGGACGCCCCAACTACTCGATGCCTTGCTTGAACAATGCAATCGTTTTCCGTCCCTCCAGGACGACATCGACAATTGGCTGACCTGTGAATGGGAGGATTGGCGAAAAAGCCAGTCCCAACGCAAAAAGGAGCATCAGGACAACCGCGCCGACCGCCTGAGCGATTGGCGACAACACTTTCAAAAGCACCGTGCCGCCATCGCGGAAGGAACCGCCCCTCCTGGCGTCATGTACGACATGGCGCGCATCTACTTCGGCCGTTTCAGCGAAGCGAAAGGCGACACCCCTGCGTCCCGTTTCAATGCTTTCTTCGACAATACCGAAGACATCACGCGCACGGCCCTTGCCGGGTTGCGGAATACGGTCTGCCGGAACGATCTCCCCTCCGTCGCGGACATCATCGCCAAGGGAAGTCGCCTTTACATCGCCGAGCCCTGCCTCGCGGGTGTACAAGAATTGTTTGCAGCCGATCCCGGAGCAGTACTGGCTTTGCCTGCGGAAACGCAGAAGCGTCTTGTCGCCTTCCAACTCACCCACGACTACGATACGCCGGCCTGGTATCTGGCGATCATCGGCGCACACCCATCCAATGCAGCCGAGGTATTGATCAAATACGCCAAGGCAATGTTCAGGGCCCGCAAGGAGCACATTGCCGGGATTTCCCCGCTAGCCCATGAACAAGTATTCGGCCCGGTTGCCAAGTTGGCGGCCTTGCCTCTGCTCGCTGCTTTTCCGATTCGAGCCAAGAAGGAATCGCTGACACAACTCAGCACACTGCTGATAGCGGCCACCAAACACGCCAGTCGGGACGACTTACAGAAACTCATCGCCAGCAAGCTCGCCACCGCCAGCCTCGACTCTGCCCAGCGCGGCCAGTGGCTCGCGGCCGGCTTCGCCATTGATCCGGTGACCTATGAAAAGCCGCTTGCACGTTATGTGGGGAACAAGCAGAGTCGCGCCATCCAGATCGCCGGAGCCTTCGAGGGACGCTTGGGCAGGGCAATACAACTGCCGGAACTCAGCGAATCAGCCCTCGGCTTGTTGATCCGATTGATCGCCCCCCATACGACTCCGGAGCGACCGCAAGGTGCCTATCATGTGACGGCGGAGCTCAATGCTGCCGACTTCGTTCGTTCGGTGATTGCTCAACTCTCCGCGATACCAACTGCTGACGCTACAGATGCGCTGAGGGAACTACTCAAGATTGACGACCTTAGACTATGGCACGACGAACTGCGACATCGAATGGAGTCGCAACGCCTGCTGCGACGGGAGGCCGAATTCCGCCGCCAGAATGCGGCAACGATAGTCAAAGTTCTGGAAAACGGCCCTCCTGCGAACGCCGCCGACCTGCGTGAACTCATAGCTTCGCACCTGCGTGATCTCGCCCACCACGATCGGAATGCCGCGGGGACCGGCTATCTCCGCTACTGGAACGTTGATCGTTTTGGTCGCCCAGAAACACCGAAACCGGAAAATGAGTGCAGGAATCTGCTACTGGAAATGTTGCGTGAGAGGATGCGCCCTACCGGAGTGGACCTGCAACCCGAGGGGGAGTACCACGAACACAAGCGCTCCGACATGCGTGCCGCCTTCGGGGGGACCAATGGCTTCAATGTTCCCGTCGAAGTCAAGCGCGACACCCACAGAGATCTATGGAAAGCCATGCGCCAGCAACTGATGGCGCACTACGTCATCGAGCCAGGTGCCAACGGCAACGGTATCTATCTCGTATTTTGGTTCGGTGGCCAAGGGATGCCAACCGCCGCTGACGGTGGCCTTCGGCCAAAGGAGGCCACAGAACTCGAAGATCGCCTCCGAAATACGCTTGCAGCAAACGAGCAACGACGCATCGATGTGATTGTCGTCGACTGCGCACCTGCCTGAGCCGCCTACTACCTTGTCCGCTTCGAAAAGTCAGCCATGGCGGTGCGCCGCAGGCGCCGGTAAAGCGTGCTGCGGCTGACGCCGAGGCGGCGCGCCGCTTCGGACAGGTTGCCGGATGACACTGCGACGACGCGCTGGATGGCGGCGTCGGACTGGGCACGCAGGTTGTCCGGCACCTCGCCATCGATGTCGCGCGGCGGCGGCGCAAGCAGGTCGTCCTTCAGATCGTCCGGCAGGTGCTGCCAGCCGACCAGGCTTTCGCCCTCGTCGAGCAGCGCGCAGGCGGTGCGCAGCGCATTGGCGAGCTGGCGCAGGTTGCCCGGCCAGGAGTACTCCGCGAAGGCCTGCGCCAGCGACGGTTCGAGGGCAACGTCGCGCCGACCGGAGAGTTCGTCGAGCAGGCGCGTGAGGAGCATGCTGAAGTCGCTGCGCTCGCGCAATGCGGGCAGCGTCAGCGCCATGCCGTTGATGCGGTAGTAGAGGTCGGTACGGAAGCGACCGCTTTCCATCTCGACCTTGAGGTTGCGGTGCGTGGCGCAGACCAGCGTGAAGTCGACCGGAATCGCCTTGCCGCCGCCCAGCGGCGTCACCTGCTTTTCCTGCAGGACGCGCAGCAGCCGGGCCTGCAGCGCCAGCGGCATGTCGCCGATTTCGTCGAGGAACAGCGTGCCGCCCTGCGCTTCGCGGATGCGGCCGGTGCAGCCTTCGCGGCGCGCGCCGGTGAAGGCGCCTGGCACGTAGCCGAACAGTTCCGACTCGATCAGGTTCTCGGGCAGCGCCGCACAGTTGACGGCGACGAAGGGTGCCGCACGGCGCGGGCCGGATTCGTGCACCGCACGGGCGAAGACCTCCTTGCCGGCGCCCGACTCGCCCTGCAGCAGCAGCGGAATCGTCTTGCCCAACACCTTGCGGGCGCGCGCGATGGCGGCGGCGAGACGCTCGTCGCCGGTGTCGATGGCGGCCAGGGCATCGCCGGGTTTCTGCTTCCGCGCTGGCGCCGATACCGGCCGCTGGCCGAGTTCGACCCGCAGGAAGAAGCGCTTGCCGCGCAGGCTATTGACCAACATCGGTTGCAGCGGCGAGCGGCGGCCCCAGTCGAACAGTCTGGGCAGGTCGAGATCGAAGACGCGGTCGAGCGGCGTCGCGCCGAGGTCGGCGCTGGCGAGGCCGAGCAACTGCAGGCCGGTGCGGTTGGCACCGACGATCCAGCCGTCCTCGGAGAAGGCGAGGATGCCTTCGGCGACGGTGCCGATGCCCTCGGCCATGGTGTGGAAGCGCACGCGCAGGCTGGCACCGTGGCTGGTGTCGAACAGCCGGTTCTCGATCATCTGCGCCGCGGCCTGGACCAGGCCGAAGGTATGCGGATGGCGGCCGCGCTGGTCGCCTGAGATGTCCAGCACCCCCAATAGCCTCCCGTTCGGCGCCGTCACCGGCGCGGCGGCGCAGGTCAGGAAGCCGTTGCGTTCAAGATAGTGCTCGCCGGCATGCACGGTGACGGCGGCGCTCTCGGCCAACGCGGTGCCGATGGCGTTGGTGCCGCGATAGCGCTCGGCCCAGGAGGCGCCGGGCATCAGCGCGACGCGCTCGGCGCGGCCGAGGAAGTCCGTGTCGCCGAGCGCCTGCAGCAGCACGCCGCGATCGTCGGCGAGGATCACCATGCTGCCGGAATCGTGCATCTGGGCGTGCAGGTATTCCATTACCGGCCGGGCGTGGGCAATCAGTTCGCGCTGCTGCTCGGCCGCGCGGGCGAGTTGGCAGGCTGAAAGGTGCGGCACTTCCGGCAGGCGGCCGACGGGCGCCAGGCCGGCGCGAAAGCAGCGCTGCCAGGAGCGGGCGACGGTGGCATGGGCAAAACCGGACGGCAGCTCGCCGCTGTCCAGCAACTGATGGCGGGCATGGCGCAAGGCCGCCCCCGCATCCCTCGGCATCGGGGTCATGTGTCTCCTCCTATGTCCATCTTGCAGGCTTCCTCTTACGGGAAGCTGTCAGCGGCCACTATACGGAGTTGCGCCACCGGCACAAGCCATAGCGGACAAATTCGCTGCGACCTGTTCTGTTTCGCTACACATGTCCGGCAACAGCACGTCGCGCGGCGTCCCGCCACGACTGACTTTCCATTGGCTATCAATACCTTGCGGCATGGCACGCTCCCTGCGATGCCAGCATCGCAGCAATCACCCATTCCAACTCGAGGAGACAACGATGATTTACGCCGCACCCGGCGCCGCCGGCGCCAAGGTCCAGTTCAAGTCCAAGTACGACAACTTCATCGGCGGCAAGTGGGTTGCCCCGGTCAAGGGCCAGTACTTCGACGTCGTCACGCCGATCTCCGGCAAGCCCTACACGCAGGCCGCGCGCTCCACCGCCGAGGACATCGAACTGGCGCTCGACGCCGCCCACGCCGCCTTCCCGAAGTGGGGCAAGACCGATGCGGCGACGCGCTCCAACATCCTGCTCAAAATCGCCGACCGCCTGGAACAGAACCTGGAACTGCTGGCCTACGCCGAGACCGTCGACAACGGCAAGCCGATCCGCGAGACGCTGGCCGCCGACATTCCGCTCGCCGTCGACCACTTCCGCTACTTCGCCGGCGCCCTGCGCGCGCAGGAAGGCGGCATCAGCGAGATCGACGAGAACACCATGGCCTATCACATCCACGAGCCGCTCGGCGTGGTCGGCCAGATCATCCCCTGGAACTTCCCGATCCTGATGGCGGCGTGGAAGCTGGCCCCGGCGCTGGGCGCGGGCAACTGCGTGGTGCTGAAGCCGGCCGAGTCGACGCCGGTCTCGATCCTGATCCTGATGGAACTCATCGCCGACCTGCTGCCGCCCGGCGTGCTGAACATCGTGAACGGCTACGGCCGCGAAGCCGGCATGCCGCTGGCGCAAAGCAAGCGCATCGCCAAGATCGCCTTCACCGGCTCCACCTCCACCGGCCGCGTGATCGCCCAGGCCGCCGCCAACAACCTGATCCCGGCGACGCTGGAACTGGGCGGCAAGTCGCCCAACGTCTTCTTCGCCGACGTGATGGACAAGGACGACGGCTTCCTCGACAAGGCCATCGAAGGCCTGGTGCTGTTCGCCTTCAACCAGGGCGAAGTCTGCACCTGTCCCTCTCGCGCGCTGATCCAGGAATCGATCTATGACCGATTCATGGAGCGCTGCCTGGCCCGCGTCAAGGCCATCAAACAGGGCAACCCGCTCGATACCGAAACGATGATGGGCGCGCAGGCCTCCAAGGAGCAGTTGGCCAAGATCGAGTCCTACCTCAAGCTCGGTGTCGAGGAAGGCGCCAAGTGCCTGATCGGCGGCGACCGCGCGCGGCTCGGCGGCGAGCTGGACGGCGGCTATTACGTCCAGCCGACCCTGTTCAAGGGCCACAACAAGATGCGCATCTTCCAGGAGGAAATCTTCGGCCCGGTGCTGGCCGTGACCACCTTCAAGGACGAGGCCGAAGCGCTGGCCATCGCCAACGACACGCTCTACGGCCTCGGCGCCGGCGTCTGGAGCCGCAACGGCAACGTCGCCTACCGCATGGGCCGCGCCATCCAGGCCGGCCGCGTGTGGACCAACTGCTACCACGCCTATCCGGCCCACGCCGCCTTCGGCGGCTACAAGGAATCGGGTATCGGCCGCGAGACGCACAAGGTCATGCTCGACCACTACCAGCAGACCAAGAACCTGCTGGTCAGCTACGCCGAGCAGAAACTGGGCTTCTTCTGATCGACGCTGCGGGGGCGGGCGACCGCCTCCGCATTTTCGGGAGATCCCCATGGTCGACAAAGTCGTTGCCACGCCGGCGGCGCTCGAGCTCATCGAACTGATGAAGAGCAAGTACGGCGAGGTCCTCTTCCACCAATCCGGCGGCTGCTGCGACAACAGCGCTGCCAACTGCTACCTGCCGACCGACCTGACCATCGGCCCGGGCGACGTGCAGCTCGGCCACATCGGCGGCGTGCCCTTCTACATGAGCAAGTCGCAGTACGAGTACTGGCAGCACACGCAAGTCGTCATCGACGTGATCGACACCCACGGCGGCGGCACCTTTTCGCTGGAAGGCCCGGAAGGCAAGGCCTTCATCAGCCGGTCGCGGCTGTTCACGGACGAGGAACTGGCGACACTCGGCACGAACACTTAGCCCTTGGTAATATCCCCGGCGTTTGTCGGCCGCGCCAGCCCGCGGCCGTGCCCAGGGAGATCGACAATGGCCAAGCTTGATACCGCGAAGAAGGAGAGCGCCGACTACGCCGCACACGGCTTTCGGATACGTTTCATCGGCGCGCTGGTCGTCATCGGCGCGCTCACGGTCCTTTCGCAAATCGCCGTCCAGTGGTTGCTCGCCAGCCAGCAGGAAGACGTCCATGTCATCAACGTCGCCGGCCGCCAGCGCATGCTGGGCCAGCAGATCGTCAAGACCGGCGTCCGGCTGATCGGCGTCGGTTCCACCGAAGCGCGCCGCGGCGCCCTGGACGAACTTCGCGAGGCGCTCGGGCTGCTTCAGCGCGGCCACCTCGGCCTGCAGCGCGGCGACAGCGACCAGGGCCTGCCCGGCAGCAACAGCGCGCAAGTCCGCCTCCTGTTTACCGGCATCGAGTCCGACTACCAGGCGATCGTCACCGCCGCCGGCACCATCCTGGCTGCGTCCGACCGTCCCGGAGAACTGTTTCCGGCGGTGCAGCGCCTGAGCACCCACGAGGCGTCCTTCCAGGCCGGCATGAGCGAGATCGTCACCCAGTATGAAAGCGAGGCCCGGCGCCGGATCGCCTATGCGCGCTGGCTGCAGTTCGGCTTCGGCCTGCTGACGCTGCTGGCGTTGTTCGTCGTGGCGCGCAAGCTCCTGGCGCCCACCATGCAGCGCCTGCAGCGCGACATGCAACGCCACGAGCGGCACGCCAACGAGGCCGACAAGCTGTTCTCGGCCAGTCCGACCGCCCTGTTCCTGGTGGACGCCGGCAGCCTCGCCATCACCCGCTGCAACCGCAAGGCGGAAGTCCTGATGGGCTGCCCGGCCGACGATTTCGTCGGCCAACCGTTCAGCGCGTTCTTTGAAACCACGCTCGACACCAACCGGAAGTTCCTGCAAAAGGTTCGCTCCGGCGAGATATTCGACGAGCACGAAGTCCTGCTGACCGACGCCCGGCACAACGTAGTGGACGGGCTCGCGTCGCTGCGCCAGTTCGCGCATGCGAACCAGCGCGGCTACCTGATCGGCATCACCGACATCACCGGCGTCAGAGCATCCTGACGACCCAGCGGGCCACCGTGCCCGTAGCCTCCGCGCATTTCTCGCCGCGCGCCTGGTCGAAGGCCTGGTAGCCGTCGGCGCTCCACATGTCGAAGGTCTGGCCGGTAAAGCGCTTCTGCAGTTCTTCGCAGGTCACGCCGCCGAATTCCTGGCGGAAGCGCTCGACCAGTTCCCTGCCCTTCTTGAAGTTGTTCAGGTAGCGGCCCTTGTCCAGCTTGTCGCGGTCGCGGCCGTAGCGCGCCGAGAGCGCCAGCAGGCCTCCCGTCAGGGCGCCGCAGGTTCCCGCACCCGCCAACCCACCGCCGCCCGCCAGGCCATGCGCCGCCTTGATGGTCGCGTCGTCGATGCCGCCCACGGTTTCCTGCAGGGCGGCCAGGATGCACTGAGGGCAACTGCCGAACTTGAGTTCGTACTCGCGCGCCCGGCGATAGGCCTCTTCGGCCAGGACTTCCTTCTCGTCGCTCATGTCAGTCTCCGGTGATTTCCGTATACATTGCCACAGATGAATATTATTAACTATTGATATACGTCAATCCACGCGCTTAATGGAAACCAATACACTGCTGCCAGTCCCATTCGGATGCGGAGAATTTAATGACGAATGCGTATGACATGGGCCGCCGGCAATCTGCCACTGTCGGCGATTCGCTCGAACGACAGGGCATCACCCGGCGTGCCTTCCTCCAGTATTGCGCCTCGATCGCCTCGCTCATGGCCCTGCCCGCCGGTGCAGCCGAGCAACTGGCGACGGCGCTGGCGAAGGCGCGACGGCCCTCGGTGATCTGGCTGTCCTTCCAGGAGTGTACGGGCTGCACGGAGTCGCTGGCCCGCGCGCACAACCCCAGCCTGGAAAGCCTGATCTTCGACCTGATCTCGCTCGACTACCACCACACGCTGCAGGCCGCCTCCGGCGAAGCCGCGGAAGCCGCCCGTGACGCGGCGATGAAGGAGAACGCCGGCAAATACCTGGTGGTGGTCGACGGCTCCGTGCCGCTCGGCAATCCCGGCTACTCGACCATTGCCGGCATCGCCAACATCGACGTGCTGCGCGAGACCGCCAGGGATGCTGCCGCGATCCTCGCCGTCGGCACCTGCGCCGCCTACGGCGGCCTGCCGGCGGCGCAGCCGAATCCGACCGGCGCGGTGGCGATCTCGACCCTGATCAAGGACAAGCCGATCGTGAACATTCCCGGCTGCCCGCCGATCCCGAACGTCATGACCGGTGTCATCGCCCACTATCTGGCCTTCGGCGCGCTGCCCGAACTCGACGGACTCGGCCGGCCCAGGGCCTTCTACGGCGAGACCATCCACGACCGCTGCTATCGACGGCCGTTCTACGACCAGGGCAAATTCGCCGAGACCTTCGACGACGAAGGCGCCCGCCAGGGCTGGTGCCTGTTCAAGCTCGGCTGCAAGGGCCCGGTGGCCTACAACGCCTGCGCCACCGCCAAGTGGAACGGCGGCGTCTCCTTCCCCATCCAGTCCGGGCACGGCTGCATCGGCTGCTCGGAGCCAAACTTCTGGGACGCCGGCAGCCTTTACAGCGCCTTGTCGATGCCGGCCAGCCCGGTGACGCTGGGCGCCGCCGCCGCAGCGGCCGGCGCGGCTGCCGGTGTCGCGGTGACCTTCTTCAACCGCCGCAAGAAGGCGGCCGCCAAGGCCGGCCACGAAACGACGACGCTGGACGACCTGGAGAAATAGCATGGATCAATTGCAATTCCTCACCTGGGTGCGTGGTCCCGGCCTCAACCTCGCGCTGCTGGTTTTCGTGCTGGGCGTGCTCTGGCGCCTGATCGAAATCTACGGCCTGGGCCGCAAGACGGACCTGTCGGCGCCGCGCCACGTTCCCGGCGCCTCCGGCTGGGCGACCATCGCCCGCCGCTCGCTGCCGGCGCCCGGCTTGCTGAAGTCCTCGCCGGTCACCTACATCGGCGGCTATATCTTCCACGTCGGCCTGGCGGTGGTGGTGTTCCTGTTCGCACCGCACGTCGCCCTGGTCGACGCCCTGGTCGGCGTCACCTGGCCGGCCCTGCCCTCGCAGGTCATCGACTTCGCCACCGTCGTCACGATGGTGGCGATGGTCGCGGTGCTGGTCGACCGCCACGTCAAGTGGGCCAAGCGCTTCCTGTCGACCTTCGGCGACTGGTTCGCCTGGCTGCTGACCTTCCTGCCGCTGCTCACGGGCTGGCTGGCGGTCCAGCACCTGTTGCTGCCCTACACGCTGATGCTGGCGCTACACATCCTGAGCGTCGAACTGCTGCTGGTCTGCCTGCCCTTCACCAAGTTGTTCCACGCCTTCACGTCCTTCGGCTCGCGCTGGTTCAACGGCACGATGAACGGCCACAAGGGGGTGCCGGTATGAGCGCTTCACTCGACAAGGGCGTGCGCGTCCTCAAGGAAATGATCGATGCGCCGATCGCCAGCTACTTCAGCAGTTGCGTGCACTGCGGCATCTGCGCCGAGGCCTGCCTGTTCTACACGGAGACCAGCGACCCCAAGTTCACGCCCATCCACAAGGTGGAACCGATGCGGCGCATCTGGCAGCAGGAATACACCCTGCTCGGCCGCCTGGCGAAACTGGTCGGCCTGGCCAAGCCGGTGACCGACGAGGAACTCGGCAAATGGAAGGAGCTGGTCTACGACAGTTGCACCTTTTGCGGCCGCTGCTCGGCGGTCTGCCCGGTCGGCAACGACATCGTGTACATGGTGCGCAAGATGCGCGAGGGCATGTCGGCCGCCGGCCACGCGCCCGAAGGCCTCAAGGGCGCCGTCACCCGCACCATCAACATCGGCAGCCCGATGGGCGTCAAGTTGCCGGCCGTCAAGGCGCAGATGAAGCACGTCGAGGCCGACTACGGCATCCCCATTCCGCTCGACCAGGAAGGCGCCGAGTACCTGGTGACGCTCTCCTCGATGGAGATCATCAACTTCCCGGAATACCTGGGCGCCATCGCCAAGATCATGCGCCACGTCGGCAAGACCTGGACGCTGAGTTCGGAAGCCTTCGAGGCCACCAACGCCGGCATGCAGATCGGCAACTCGGACCTGGCGCGCGTCATCGTCGCGCGCGTCGTGGCCGGCGCCGAGAAGCTCAAGGTCAAGACCGTGATCAGCCCCGAATGCGGCCATGCCTACACGGCCCTGCGCTGGGAAGGCGCCAACTTGATCGGCCGCCCCTTCACCTTCAAGGTGCAGCACATCGTCGAGGTGCTGGACGAGTTCCGTGCCGCCGGCCTGCTCAAGACCGAGGGCATGGAAACCGACCGCTTGAGCTTCCACGACCCCTGCCAACTGGCGCGCCGGGGCGGCGTCATCCAGCCGCAACGCAACCTGATGAAGATGGTGGCCAAGGAATTCGTCGAGATGCCTGAGGCCGGCTACATGAACTGGTGCTGCGGGGGCGGCGGCGGCGCCAGCAGCATCGAGGAAGGCGAATACTTGCGTATCGAGGCCTTCCAGGTCAAGAAGCGGCAGCTCGACGCGGTGAAGCCGGACCGGCTCGTGACCGCCTGCGCCAACTGCCGCATCGTGCTCGAGGAAGGCCTCGAACACTACAAGATGAACCTGCCCGTGGTCGGCCTGACTGAGACCATCGCCGAGCACATCCCGGACCCGGAATAGGAGCGCGGACCATGCCCATCACCAACGATCACGAATTCAAGGCCGCGCTGGCGGCACTCGACGGCTGCCGACGCCGCCAGGCCACAGCGCACCTGGTGCGCCAGGCGCTCGACCTGACCCAGGACTCGCGCGTCAAGGCAGGGCTGGATCTGGCCATGCGCTGCGATGCGGACGAAGCCGAGCTCGCCACCGCCGCCGCCGGCGTGAACTCGGCCCGGGTCGCGACCTATACCCAGTGCGGACACGACGCGAACTGGGCCTGCCAGGCCAGCCATTTCGTGGCGAGCGCCGCACAACACTGCGTCAAGCCCGAGGTCAGCGCCAGTGGCGCGTGGGAAGCGGCCATGCAGGCGCGCATGGCGCGCATCTGCCAGAGCATCGCCGCCGGCGTCGGCACCAGCAACCGCGAGGCGGAGGCGCAATACCACGCGCTGGAGGAATACATGAAGGCAAAGGGAAGCGCATCATGAACGAACGTCTGGTCATCGACCCCATCACCCGCATCGAAGGCCACTTGCGCATCGAGGCGCGCATGGAGGGCGGCAGGATCGCCGAGGCCTACTCGTCCGGCACCATGGTGCGCGGCATCGAGCTGATCCTGCGCGACCGCGACCCGCGCGACGCCTGGGCATTGGTGCAGCGCATCTGCGGCGTGTGCACGCTCGTTCACGGCCTCGCCTCGGTGCGCGCCGTCGAGGATGCCCTCAAGTATCCGATCCCGAGGAACGCGCAACTGATCCGCAACCTGATGATCGCGGCGCAGTACGTGCATGACCACGTCATGCACTTCTACCACCTGCATGCGCTGGACTGGGTGGACATCACTTCGGCGCTCAAGGCCGACCCGAAGGCCACGTCGACGCTGGCGCAGTCGCTGAGCAACTATGCCAAGGCCTCGCCCGGCTATTTCGCCGACGTGCAGAAGAAGCTCAGGCAGTTCGTCGACGGCGGCCAGCTCGGCATCTTCGGCAACGGTTACTGGGGCCATCCCGCGTACAAGCTGCCGCCGGAAGCCAATCTGATGGCGGTCGCGCACTACCTCGACGCCATCGCCTGGCAACGCGACGCCGTCGCCCTGCACGCTATCCTGGGTGGCAAGAACCCGCACCCGATGCTGGTCGTCGGCGGCGTGCCGTGCGCGATCAACATCGACGGCACCGGCGCGGTCGGCGCCATCA
>JACRIZ010000087.1 GCA_016235765.1 Rhodocyclales bacterium
GCGTTGGCCGCCGCCGTGCTGGCGGGCTGCGCCTCGGCGCCGCTCGGCCCGACCGTGGCGGTGATGCCGGCGCCCAACAAGCCCCTGGAAGTGTTTTCGGCCGAGGAGCGGTATTGCCGCGACTATGCGGATCGTGCGGTATACGGACAAACGAGGAGGGCGGACGACTCTGCCGTTGGCAAGGCCGTGGTTGGCACGGCGGTCGGCGCTGCAGTAGGGGCAGCCGTGGGCGGCCGCGAAGGTGCCGCGGTCGGCGCGGGTGGCGGCCTGCTGGTCGGCAGCGCCGCCGGCGCGGGACATGGCTCGATGTCCGAACGGCAGATTCAGCGCCGCTACGACATCGCCTACCTGCAATGCATGTACTCGTACGGCAACCAGGTGCCGGGCCAGTACGCGCCACGGCAGGCGCCGCCTCCCCCGCCACCGCCACCTTCCTCGGGCAGCGCGCCGCCGCCCCCGCCGCCGCCCACGAAGTAGGCGTTGCCCCGGTCGGCGCGTCGGGGAAGGCAAGCCCCTGACGTATAATGGCAAACCGGTCATCTGCCATTCCGCCGACGCATGCAGCTTTTCGCCCTGGGGATCAACCACCATACCGCGCCGCTCGCCGTGCGCGAACAGGTGGCGTTCGACCTGACGCGACTGCCCCAGGCGCTGCATGACCTGCTGCGCGCCAAGCCGGTGCGCGAGGCGGCGATTCTCTCGACCTGCAACCGCACCGAGTTGTATTGCGCCGCCGACCATCCCGAGGCGGCGGCCGAATGGCTGGCCGAATACCACTCCCTGACGCCGGGCAGGATCCAGCCGTACCTGTACACGCATCCGCACCGGAGCGCGGTGCGGCACATGTTCCGCGTCGCCTCGGGCCTCGATTCGATGGTGCTCGGCGAGCCGCAGATCCTCGGCCAGATGAAACAGGCCGCGCGCCTTGCCGAAGAGGCAGGCACGCTCGGCACCCTGCTCAACAAACTGTTCCAGCGCACCTTCGCGGTGGCCAAGGAAGTGCGCTCGACCACCGCCATCGGCGCCAACATCGTCTCGATGGCGGCCGCGTCGGTGCACTTGTCGGCGCGCATCTTCGGCGACCTGAGTGAGCAGAAGGTGCTGTTCGTCGGCGCGGGCGAGATGATCGAACTCTGCGCCGCGCACTTTGCCGGCGAAAAGCCCAGGCGCCTGACCGTCGCCAACCGCACCATCGAGCGCGCCGAGGCGCTGGCCGCGCGTTTCGCCGGCGATGCGATGCGCCTCGACGAACTCGGCGAGCGCCTTGCCGAGTACGACATCGTCGTCGCCTGTACGGCGAGTCCGCTGCCCATCGTCGGCCTCGGCATGGTCGAGCGGGCGCTGAAGCTGCGCCGCCACAAGCCGATGGTGATGGTCGACCTGGCCCTGCCGCGCGACATCGAATCTGAAGTCGACAAGCTCGACGACGTCTTCCTCTACACCCTCGACGACCTTGGCCAGATCGTCGAGCAGGGCCTCGAATCGCGCCAGGCGGCGGTCGTCGAAGCCGAGGCGATCATCGACGGCCAGGTGCACGATTTCCTGCAATGGGTCGATGCGCGCGAAGTGGTGCCGACCATCCGGGCGCTGCGCGACAGCGCCGAGCGCGCGCGCCGCCACGAAGTCGACCACGCACTGAAACTGCTGCGCCGGGGCGACGATCCGGCCCAGGTGCTGGAAGCGCTCTCGCGCGGCCTGACCAACAAGCTGATGCACGGCCCGACGCAGGCGCTCAACCAGTCCGAGGGCGACGAGCGCAACCGTCTTTCCGATCTCGTTTCGCGCATCTTCCATCTCCACCCGCACGACTAGCTGTCCTGACAGCAGCCCGGCGGCCGCATTTGCCAGCGGTTTGCCACGGCTGACTTTTGCCTATCGATCCAGCGCACCATGAAATCCAGCATCCGCGACAAGCTCGAACAACTGACCCGCCGCAAGGAAGAACTCGATGCCATGCTCGGCGACGAGCTGGCGACGCGCGACATGGACAACTACCGCAAGCTGACGCGCGAACATGCCGAGATAGAGCCGGTCGTCGCGCTTTACGGTGCCTACCAGGCAGCGGAGGCCAACATCGCTTCGGCGCGCGAGATGCTGGGCGATGCCGAGATGAAGGAAATGGCGCAGGAGGAGATCGTCGCCAGCGAGGCCGAGATCGTGCGCCTGGACGACGAACTGCAGAAGGCGCTGCTGCCCAGGGACCCCAACGACGAGCGCAACCTGTTCCTGGAAATCCGTGCCGGCACCGGCGGCGACGAATCGGCGCTGTTCGCCGGCGACCTCTATCGGATGTACACGCGTTACGCCGAGCGGCAGGGCTGGAAGGTGGAGCAGGTCTCGGCCAGCGAATCCGACCTCGGCGGCTTCAAGGAAGTGATCGTGCGCATCGCCGGCAACGGCGCCTACTCGAAACTCAAGTTCGAGTCGGGTGGTCACCGCGTGCAGCGCGTGCCGGAGACCGAGGCGCAGGGCCGCATCCACACCTCGGCCTGCACGGTCGCCGTATTGCCTGAGGTCGACGCGGTCGGCGACGTGAACATCAACCCGGCCGACCTGCGCATCGACACCTTCCGCGCCTCGGGTGCCGGCGGCCAGCACATCAACAAGACGGACTCCGCGGTACGCATCACGCACCTGCCGACCGGCATCGTCGTCGAATGCCAGGACGACCGCTCGCAGCACCGCAACAAGGCGCAGGCGATGGGCGTGCTGGCGGCGCGCATCAAGGACGTGCAGGTGCGCGAGCAGCAGCAGAAGATCGCCAGCGAGCGCAAGTCGCTGATCGGCAGCGGCGACCGCTCCGAGCGCATCCGCACCTACAATTTCCCGCAGGGGCGCGTCACCGACCACCGCATCAATCTGACGCTCTACAAGCTGCAGTTCGTGATGGACGGCGACCTCGACGAACTGGTCGCGGCGCTGACCGCCGAGCACCAGGCCGAGCTGCTGGCCGCACTGGCGGAATGAAGCTGGGCGAGGCCATCGTCGGGGCACGCAAGCTGATCCCCGCGGCGGAGGCGCGCCTGCTGCTCATGCAAGCCGCGTCGGTGACCGCAACGGAAATTGCCGCGCATCCGGAGCGGGACCTTGACTCCGGCAAGCTGCCCGAGTTCATGTCGTTGGTCGCTCGGCGGGTAGCGGGCGAACCGATCGCGTACTTGCTGGGCCGCCGCGAGTTTTACGGCCGCGACTTCGTCGTTACGCCGGCGGTGCTGATCCCGCGGCCGGAAACCGAGTTGCTGGTCGACACGGCGCTGGCGAAAGTCAGCCGTACCCCATGCGGGGCATTGCATGGCAGTACGCCTCGTATCCTCGATCTCGGCGCCGGCAGCGGCTGTGTGGCGATCACGCTGGCGCTGGAGCTGGGCTGCGAGGTGACGGCTGTCGATGTGTCCGCGGATGCGCTGGCTGTCGCGCGCGACAATGCCAATCGACTGGGCGCACGGGTGAGGTTCATCGCGAGCGACTGGTTTGCGGCCATCGAAGGCCAATTCGACCTGATCGTCGGCAATCCGCCTTACGTGGCGGAAGGCGATGCCCACCTGTCCGAGGGCGATCTACGCTTTGAGCCGGTCACCGCGCTGGCCTGCGGCGTCGACGGCTTGTCGGCGATCCGGCGCATCCTGGCTGACGCACCGCGCTATCTGGTTTCCGGCGGCTGGCTGTTCCTGGAGCATGGCTACGATCAGGCCGAGGCGATGCGGAGGCTGCTGGAAGAGGCCGGGTTCGGGAATATCGAACAGCATCATGATCTGGCCGGGATCGTCCGGGTCTCGGGCGGGGTATTGACAGCGGGTAATACCTGACTAAAATAGTCGGCAAATACCCCTAACCCTGACAGAGAGAAAACAATCATGATTGCAATCAACGGTAGAGAGATCGAAACGGACGCGGAAGGCTATCTGGCGAATTTGGAAGACTGGTCGGAGGAAGTCGCCGAGGTCCTGTCCAAGCAGGACGAGCTGGAACTGACCGAGAGGCACTGGCAGTTGCTGAACTGGATCCGCGCCTACTATCAGGAAAACGGCACCGCGCCGAACCTGCGCGTGATGACCAAGAACATTGGCGGCGACCTGGGCGAGGAATGGTCGGACAAGAAGTTCCTGTTCGACCTGTTTCCCTACGGACCGGCCAAGCAGGCCGCCCGCTATGCGGGCATGCCCAAGCCGACCGGCTGCGTCTGATCCGCCCTACACCCGCACCACCGCTCAGGCGGTGGGCGCGGTGTGGTGCACGGTTTCCTCGTTGATGTCCTGGGCGCTGCGCTGGAAGAAGCAGGTCGCGTAGCTCGATGCGGCGCAGATTGCCCAAAAAGCGAAGAAGCCTATCGAGTAGGTAGCCAGGGCCGAGAAGTTGACGGGCTGACCGAACAGATAGAGTTCCTGCGGATCGATGATCGTGAAGAACACCATCTCGGCGATGCCGGCGATCAGGAACGACGGCCAGAAAACAAAAAACAACTTGTTCATTATGGTCTCCTCTGTTTGGGCTTCGGGTCTTGTTTTGACTGCCTGCGCATCATAGGACGACTGTTCGCCACGTCAACACGTCTTGTTGTGGCGACGCGGCCTGCTGGCGCGCGTTCAGCCCGGCTTAAGCCAACCGGCTGCCAGGCCGGCACCAGATGTTTCTTGCCGCTGCCGATCAGGTCGGCGCGCCCCATGCGCTTTAGCGCCTCTCGCAGCAGCGGCCAGTTCTCGGCGTCGTGGTAGCGCAGGAAGGCCTTGTGCAACTTGCGCTGCCGGCCGCCGCGGGCGACGGCGACCGTCTCCGCGTCCGGCGATACGCGCTTCAACGGGTTTCGTTCCGTGTGCCACATTGCCGTCGCGATCGCCAGCGGCGTGGGCAGGAAAGTCTGCACCTGGTCGAGCCGGAAATCGTTGCGCTTCAGCCAAAGCGCCAGTTCGAGCATGTCCTCGTCGGTCGTGCCCGGGTGCGCGGCGATGAAGTAGGGGATCAGGTACTGCTCCTTGCCGGCAGCCTTCGACGCGGCATCGAACATGCGCTTGAATTTCTCGTAACTCTCCATGCCCGGCTTCATCATCTTCGAAAGCGGACCGGCCTCGGTGTGTTCCGGCGCGATCTTGAGATAGCCGCCGACGTGGTGCGTCACCAGTTCCTTCACGTACTCGGGCGAGCGCACCGCGAGGTCGTAGCGCAGGCCGGAGCCGATCAGCACCTTCTTCACGCCGCGCAGTTGCCGCGCTTCGCGGTAGAGGTGGATCAGCGCCGAGTGGTCGGTGTTGAGGTTCTCGCAGATGCCGGGATAGACGCAGGACAGCCGGCGGCAGGCCGCCTCGATCTTCGGGTCCTTGCAGGCCATGCGGTACATGTTGGCGGTCGGACCGCCGAGGTCGGAGATGACGCCGGTGAAGCCGGGCACCTTGTCGCGGATGGCCTCGATCTCGTGCAGGATCGAGTCCTCCGAGCGACTCTGGATGATGCGGCCTTCGTGCTCCGTGATCGAACAGAAGGTGCAGCCGCCGAAGCAGCCGCGCATGATGTTGATGGAGAAGCGGATCATCTCCCAGGCGGGAATCTTCGCCTCGCCGTAGGACGGATGCGGCGCGCGTGCGTAGGGCAGGCCGTAGACGTGGTCCATCTCGGCGGTGGTCAGCGGGATCGGCGGCGGGTTCAGCCACACGTCGCGGTCGCCGTGCGCTTGGACGATGCAACGCGCGTTGCCGGGGTTCGATTCGAGGTGGAAGGCGCGCGAGGCTTCCGCGTAGCGGACCGGGTCGTCCTTGATTTCCTCGTAGGCGGGCAGGCGGACGACCGTATCTTCTCGTGAAAGCGGCGCTTCGCCATGGCTGACTTTCGCCCAGCCGCGCGGCGCCATGAAAGCCGAGCCGCGCAGGTCGCGGATGTCGCCGATCTTCTCGCCCTTGGCGAGAAGATGCGTGAGCTCCACGAGCGCGCGCTCGGCATTGCCGAACAGCAGCAGATCGGCCTTGCTGTCGGGCAGGATGGACCGGCGCACCTTGTCCGACCAGTAGTCGTAGTGGGCGATGCGGCGCAAGGAGGCTTCGATGCCGCCTATTACCAGCGGCACGTCGGGGTAGGACTCGCGACAGCGTTGGGCATAGACGACGGTGGCGCGGTCCGGCCGGCGGTTGGCTTCGCCATTGGGCGTGTAGGCATCGTCGGAGCGGATCTTGCGGTCGGCCGTGTAGCGGTTGACCATCGAATCCATGTTGCCGGCCGTGACCCCGAAATACAGGTTCGGCTTGCCGAGCACGCGGAACGGGTCTGCCGACTGCCAGTCGGGCTGGGCGATGATGCCGACGCGGAAGCCCTGCGCCTCGAGCAGCCGGCCGACCAGCGCCATGCCGAAGCTCGGATGGTCGATGTAGGCGTCGCCCGTCACCAGCACCACGTCGCAGGAATCCCAGCCGCGCGCCTCCATCTCGGCGCGCGACATGGGCAGGAAGGGCGCAGTGCCGAAACGCTGCGCCCAGAACTTGCGGTAGGAAGTGAGCGGTTTCGCCGCCGTCACGCCGGCTTCCAGCGGCTGATGCTGGGCACGTGGCGGGCGAGGAAGTCCATCTGGTCGACGAGGATGTGGCGGTTGCAGAGGATCAGGTACTCGGCCTTGTTGGGCACGTAGGGGGCGTACAGCAATTCCATGCCGGCCTGCTCGGGCGTGCGGCCGCTCTTCGACTGGTTGCAGCCGCGGCAGGCGGTCACCACGTTCATCCAGGTGTCGCGGCCGCCTTGCACCACGGGCACGACGTGGTCGCGGGTCAGCCGCTGGCCGGGCAGTTCCTCGCCGCAATAGGCGCAGACATGGCGGTCGCGGTGGAACAGTTCGCGGTTGGACAGCGGCGGCACCTTGTGCAACGACTTGCCGGCCAGTGCTTTGCCCTTGATGGCGATGATGCTGTTCGCGGATATCTGCGAGCGGGTGCCGGTTGTGCGGTTGGTGCCGCCGAGGAAGATGAAGTTCTGCTCGCCGATCGCCCAGGCCACCAGATCCTTGGCATAGTAGAAACACGCATGTTGCCAACTCACCCAGCGGTGAGGTGCGCCATGTTGGTCAAGCGTAAGAATCAGCGGGTGTGCGCTCATACCTTAAAATTCCCAGTTGCGACAATCTAGCAGAGCCCCGTTACTTTGCAAATCACCAGTTCGGCAAACAAGTCCGGTGGCCGTATCAGCCTGGTCCGGGCCGTTGCCATTTCCATCGCTTTCCACATCCTGCTGCTCTGGCCGGCTGCGACCGTGTGGCAGGAAGCCGTCCCGTCGGCGCCGATGGTAGCCAGCCTGCGCCCCGCAGCGGCGCCGGTGGCGCCGTCGGCCCAGCCGGCCGATCGGCCAAGATTGACGCAAGCAGCCACGCACCGGAAAGAGAAACCCGCACCGCCGGAATCGCTCGCCATTGCTGCGGAACAGGGAGAAACGCGCGCACCCGATACGTCGAGTTCGACAGCGAGTCCGGCGACTGGTTCAGGTCCGCAGGCCGCGCCGCCGGCGGCGGAGGCGCATCCCGCCGCGGCGTCGGCGCTGCCTGCCGCAGCGGGACTCGATGCCGAGGGCTTGCGCGCCTATCGCGTCGCGCTCGCCGGCGCGGCGCGGCGCCACAAGCGCTATCCAAGCCGCGCCATCGAGGCCGGCTGGAGCGGCACGACGGAATTGCGGATCAGCGTCGCGGCGGGCCAGCCGGTGCCGGCCGTGCAGGTGATCAACTCGAGCGGCTACCCGGTGCTCGACGAGGCCGCGCTGGAGATGCTGCGCCTGGCGCTGCCGGCAGCGACCGTTCCCGCTTCCTTGCGCGAGCGGTCCTTCGCGGTCGAGCTGCCGATCGTCTTCGATCTACCCCAGTGACGGTGTCGGGCTGGCGGTGCCGGACGAAGCGGACTCCGCTGCCTCGTCGAAGACCAGCCTGATCTTCTCCTCGGTGCCCTCGTCGCTGTCGTGATCCAGGTCTATTGTGACCCGGCCGCCGTGTTGCAGGCGGCCGAACAGCAGTTCGTCGGCCAGCGCGGCGCGGATCGAATCCTGGATCAGCCGCGCCATCGGGCGGGCGCCCATCAACGGATCGAAGCCCTTCTCGGCCAGCCAGGCGCGCAGCGCATCGGTGAAGACGACTTCCACCTTCTTTTCGTGCAACTGGCCTTCGAGCTGCATGAGGAACTTGTCCACCACGCGCAGGATGACCTTCGTGTCGAGCGCCTTGAAGGAGATGATGCCGTCCAGCCGGTTGCGGAATTCAGGCGTGAACGCACGCTTGATGTCCGCCATCTCGTCGCCGGCTTCCTTGCTGGTGGTGAAGCCGATCGAGGCCTTCTGCAAGGCCTCGGCGCCCGCGTTGGTGGTCATCACGATCACGACGTTGCGGAAGTCGGCCTTGCGGCCGTTGTTGTCGGTCAGCGTGCCGTGGTCCATGACCTGCAGCAGGATGTTGTAGATGTCCGGATGCGCCTTCTCGATCTCGTCGAGTAGCAGCACCGCGTGCGGCTTCTTGGTCACCGCTTCGGTGAGCTGGCCGCCCTGGTCGAAACCGACGTAGCCCGGCGGCGCGCCGATCAGCCGCGATACGGCATGGCGTTCCTGGTACTCCGACATGTCGAAGCGGATCAGTTCGATGCCCATGCAATAGGCGAGCTGGCGCGCCACCTCGGTCTTGCCGACGCCGGTCGGGCCGGAGAACAGGAAGCAGCCGATCGGCTTCTGCGGGTTGCCGAGGCCCGAGCGCGACATCTTGATCGCCTTGGCCAGCGCCTCGATGGCCGGATCCTGGCCGAACACGACGGTCTTCAGGTCGCGCTCCAGGTTGCGCAGGGCCGAGCGGTCGTCGGCGGAAACGTGCTGCGGCGGCACGCGGGCGATCTTGGCGACGATCTCCTCGATCTCCTGCTTGCCGATCACCTTCTTCTGTTTCGACTTCGGCAGGATGCGCTGCGCGGCGCCGGCCTCGTCGATGACGTCGATGGCCTTGTCCGGCAGGTGGCGGTCGGTGATGTACTTCGCTGTAAGCTCGGCTGCGTTGGTGATCTCCGCCGACGAATACTTGACGCCGTGGTGCTCCTCGAAGCGGCTCTTCAGGCCGCGCAGGATGGTCACGGTTTCGCCGACGCTCGGTTCGTTGACGTCGATCTTCTGGAAGCGCCGCGACAGTGCGTGGTCCTTCTCGAACACGCCGCGGAACTCGTTGTAGGTCGTGGCGCCGATGCACTTCA
>JACRIZ010000088.1 GCA_016235765.1 Rhodocyclales bacterium
CCTCATCGACGAGTTTGCCGACGCGCTCTGGCTTGCCGACGGGCTGGCCAGGAATACGCTGGCGGCCTACCGCAGCGACCTGGCGCTGTTCTCGCTCTGGCTCAAGGAACAGAAGCTCGATCTGATGCGCGCCGACGAGGCCGCGATCAACCGCTACCTCGCCCACCTGCACGCCCGCGTCGAAGGCTTCAGGCCGACCTCGCAGCGCCGCCTGCATTCGACGCTGCGCCGCTTCTACCGCTGGCTGCTCGATCAGGGACGCATCAGCGTCGATCCGCTGCTCAACGTCGAGCGACCGCGCACGGCCGACCGTTTCCCGAAGACGCTCTCGGAGAAACAAGTCGAGGCGCTGCTCGCCGCGCCCGACGTGAACACGCCACGCGGCCTGCGCGACCGGGCGCTGCTGGAAGTCGTCTATGCAACGGGGCTGCGCGTCTCCGAATTGATCGGGCTGAAGATGTTCGAGCTCTCGCTGACCGACGGCCTGGTGCGCGTGTTCGGCAAAGGCAGCAAGGAGCGGCTGGTGCCGCTCGGAGAAGTCGCCATCGAGTGGCTGAACCGCTGGCTGGCCGACGGCCGGCCCGCGCTGCTCAAGGGCCGCAACTCGGACTTCGTGTTCGTCACCGCGCGAAAGTCAGGCGTGATGACGCGCCAGATGGCCTGGACGCTGATCAAGAACCACGCCGTCGCGGCCGGCATTTCCCGCGAGAGGATCTCGCCGCACGTGATGCGCCATGCCTTTGCCACCCACCTGCTCAACCACGGCGCCGACCTGCGCGTGGTGCAGATGCTGCTCGGCCACGCCGACATCTCGACGACCCAGGTCTATACTCATGTGGCGCGCGAACGCCTCAAGCAATTGCACCAGGTCCACCATCCCCGCGGATAGCACATGAAGCCCGACTCGCAGGCCCCGGAAACGCCGGCCACCAAGTTCCTCAACAAGCACGGCATCGCCCACTCCAACCACCTTTACACCTACGAAGAGCACGGCGGCACCAAGGTCTCGTCGCGCGAACTGAATGTCGACGAACATGCCGTGGTGAAGACGCTGGTGATGGAGGACGAAAACCGCAAGCCGCTGATCGTGCTGATGCACGGCGACTGCAAGGTGTCGACCAAGGAATTGGCGCGACAGGCCGGCGTCAAGCGCATCGCCCCCTGCACTCCCGACGACGCCCTGCGCCACACCGGCTACATGGTCGGCGGCTGCTCGCCCTTCGGCACTAAAAAACAACTGCCGATCTACCTGGAGAAGTCCATCCTCGACCTGCCGCTGATCTACATCAACGGCGGCCGGCGCGGGTACCTGGTCGGCGTGCACCCGCACGACATCCTGCGCGTGCTGGCGCCGAAGATCGTCGAGGTGGGACAGGCAAGCTGACGTGCCTACAACCCCGGATCGTCGCTGCCGCCCGCGATGGTCGTCTCGACCACCTTGCGCGTGAGTTGCGGCGCGAAGAGTTCGATGAAGGCGTAGTCGAACTTGCGGAGATAGGCGTCGCGGCGGAAGGCGAGCCGCGTGGTCGAGGAGGCGAACAGGCCATGCGCGGGCAGGGCGACGAGACCGGCGTCGCGGACGGGATCGAAGGCCATTTCGGCGATGATGCCCAGGCCCAATCCAAGCGTGACGTAGGTCTTGATCACGTCGGCGTCGATGGCGGTGAGGACGACGTTGGCTTTGATGCCGACGCGCTCGAAGGAACGGTCGATGTGCGAGCGGCCGGTGAAGCTGGGGTCGTAGGTGATGAGCGGATACTTGGCGAGGCCGGCCAGCGTCGGCGCCCCTTCGGCGACGACTGGATGTCCGGCCGGCGCGATGACTACGTGCGACCACTGGTAGCAGGGCAGCGTGATGAGTCCGGGCCGCTGGTCGAGCGATTCGGTGGCGATGCCGAGGTCGGCGTCGCCGCGCAGCGTCCATTCCGCGACCTGCTCGGGATTGCCTTGGTGCAGGCGCAGGCGCACGCCGGAGTACTGCGCCATGAACGCCTTGACCACGGCCGGCAGGGCATAGCGCGCCTGGGTGTGGGTGGTCGCGACATCGAGCGTGCCGCCCGCCTCGCCCGCGTAGTCGTCGCCGACCCGCTTGAGGTTCTTCAGGTCGCCCAGCACCCGGGCCGCGATGTCGAGCACGAGCTTGCCCGGCTCGGTCACCGCGGTCAGCCTTTTCCCCGAGCGCTCGAAGATGCTGAGTCCCAACTCCTCCTCCAACAGCCTGATCTGCTTGGAGATTCCCGGCTGCGAGGTGTAAAGCGCCGCCGCAGTATCGGAGACATTGAGCCCCCGGCGGGCGACTTCATGGACATAGCGGAGTTGCTGGAGGTTCATGGTCTATATAACCAATAATGCTTTAGAAGTGACTATAAAGTATTTCTCAGGCCTATAGCCAGTCCCTAGCATGCGTTCCATCACCTTCAGGAATGCATCATGGACCTCGCCCAAGTCATCTCCGGTTTCGCAGTCGGCACCATCGTCGGGATCACCGGCGTCGGCGGCGGCGCACTGATGACGCCGCTGCTGCTGCTGGTGTTCGGCATCGCGCCGGCCACCGCCGTGGGCACCGACCTGCTGTTCGCGGCCATCACCAAATCGGGCGGCACCTGGGTCCATGCCCGCCAGGGCACCGTCGACTGGCGCGTGGTGCGCCTCTTGGCCAGCGGCAGCCTGCCCGCCACCGCGCTGACGCTGCTGGTTGTCCATAGCGCCTTCCCCGGCGGCCTGAGTGGCGCGCGCCAACTGATCGGCGCCACGCTGGGCGTCGCCCTGCTGCTCACCGCCGCCGCCCTGATCTATCGCCGCCACCTGCTGGCCCTGCGCGAAAAGCTGGTTGTGCGCGAGCATCCCGCGGCGACCATCGCCACGGGCGCCGTTCTCGGCGCACTGGTCTCGGTCTCCTCGGTCGGCGCGGGCGCACTCGGCGTCACCGCGCTGCTGTTCCTGCACCCGAAGCTCGCCACGCCGCGCATCGTCGGCACCGACATCGCCCATGCCGTGCCGTTGGCGCTGGTCGCCGGCCTCGGCCACTGGTGGCTGGGCAGCATCGACTGGACGCTGCTCGCCACCCTGCTGGCCGGCTCGCTGCCCGGCATCTGGTTCGGCAGCCGGCTGGCGCCGCGCATTCCCGAACGCTTCCTGCGCACCGGCCTCGCCGGGATGCTGATCCTGATCGGCGGCAAGCTGATCGCGGCCTGAGGAGAAAACCATGTACCGCTACGACGCCATCGATCGCTCCATCGTCGCCGCCCGCGTCGCCCAGTTCCGCGACCAGACGCGCCGCTACCTGGCCGGCAAGCTCAGCGAAGACGAGTTCCGCCCGCTGCGTTTGCAGAACGGCCTCTACGTCGAGAAGAACGGGCCGATGCTGCGCATTGCCATTCCCTACGGCCAGATCAACGCCGCGCAACTCGACAAGCTGGCCGGCATCACGCGCCGCTACGACCGCGGCTATGGCCACTTCACCACGCGCCAGAACATCCAGTTGAACTGGGTGAAGCTGCCCGAAGTGCCTGAGCTTCTCGCCGAATTGGCCGAGGTCGACATGCACGCCATCCAGACCTCGGGCAGCGTGATCCGCAACGTCACCACCGACCACTACGCCGGCGTCAGTGCCGACGAGATCGCAGACCCGCGCCCCTATGCAGAAATCCTGCGCCAGTGGAGCACCCTGCATCCGGAGTTCGCCTTCCTGCCGCGCAAATTCAAGATCGCCGTCTCCGGCTCGACGACCGACCGCGCCGCGATCCGCGTGCACGACGTCGGCCTGCAACTGGCGCAACGCGACGGCGCGATCGGCTTCCAGGTCTACGTCGGCGGTGGCCTCGGCCGCACGCCGCTGATCGGCGAGGAAGTGAAGAGCTTCCTGCCCTGGCCGCATCTGCTCACCTATCTCGAAGCCGTGCTGCGCGTGTACAACCGCTACGGCCGCCGCGACAACCTTTACAAGGCGCGCATCAAGATCCTCGTCCAGGCTCTTGGCGTGCGCGAATTTGCCAGGCAAGTGGAGGAGGAATGGCAGCACCTGAAGGACGGGCCGCAAACGCTCACAGAGGCGGAGCTGGCCCGGGTCGCTGCCCACTTCGCGCCGCCCGAATACGAAACGCTGCCGGCCGACGACCTCTGCCAGCTCGCCCACCTTCGCGAGGACAAGCCCTACGGCCGCTGGGTCGAGCGCAACGTGCGCGCGCACAAAGTGCCCGGCTACGCATCAGTGACGCTGTCGCTGAAGAAGCCGGGCGTTGCGCCTGGCGATGCCACCGCCGAACAGCTCGAAGCCGTCGCCGATCTGGCGCGCCGCTACAGCCACGGCGAAGTGCGCGTCTCCCACGAACAGAATCTGGTGCTCGCCGACGTGCCGCAGCGCGAGCTCTACACCGTCTGGCACCGCGCCAAGGCCGCCGGCCTGGCGACGCCGACCATCGGCCTGCTCGCCGACCTGATCACCTGCCCGGGCGGCGACTTCTGCGAACTGGCCAACGCCCGCTCGATCCCGGTCGCCGGGGACATCCTGCAACGCTTCGACGATCTCGACTACCTGCACGACATCGGCGAACTCGACCTCAACATCTCGGGCTGCATGAACGGTTGCGGCCACAACGCCGTCGGCCACATCGGCATCCTCGGCGTCGAGAAGCACGGCGAAGAGTGGTATCAGGTCTCGCTGGGCGGCAACCAGGGCAACGCTGCGGCCGTCGGCCAGGCCATCGGCCCCGCGATCCCCGCCGCCGAAGTGACGAACGTCATCGAGCGCCTGATCGCAACCTATCTGGCCCTGCGCCACGCAGGAGAACGATTCATCGACACGGTGCAGCGCCTGGGCCACACGCCCTTCCGCGACGCCGCTTATCAAGCCCCATCCCACGAGGAAGACAGGAGAGTCCGCTATGCCTAAGATCATCAAGCAACAACGCCTTGCCGACGACGAGTGGAAGGTGCTGCAGCTCGCCGAGAACGAAACCCCGCACACCGTGCGCCTGCCCGTCGGGCCGCTGCTGGTGCCGCTCGCCGTCTGGCGCGCGCGCAAGGAGGAGCTGATCCATCGCAACTGGGAGCACCACGAGCCGCTCGGCGTCTGGCTCTCGCCCGGCGAAGGCCCGGAAGCGATCGCGGCGGACCTCGACGACTTCACGTTGGTCGCCGTGCATTTCCCTAAGCTCGCCGACGGGCGCGGCTATTCGACCGCCCGCCTGCTGCGCGAGCGCTACGGCTATCGCAATGAGCTGCGCGCTTTCGGCGACGTCGGCCAGGACCAGTTGTTCTTCCTCGACCGCGTCGGCTTCGACAGCTTCTCGATCAAGGAGAGCGACGAGGATGCGATCGAGGCGCTGGCTGCCTTCGCCGCCTTCCCCGAGGCCTATCAGGCCGCCGCCAACCAGCCGCAGCCGCTGTTCCGCCGCCGCGCCATCTGAAGGAGATCACCATGTCCGCCCATACCCTCGCCGACCTGGCCGACATCGCGCTGATCGACGGCGTCGCGCAAAAGTCAGTCGCGGCGGTACGCCTCCTGCACCACGCGGCGCGCGACTTCGCCCCGGCCGCCTTCTCGACCAGCCTCGGCGCCGAAGACATGGTGCTGCTCGACCTGATCGCCAGGAACGACATCGCCATCGAGGTGTTCAGCCTCGACACCGGCCGCCTGCCGGCCGAAACCTACGAGGTGCTGGCCGAGGCCGAGAAGCACTACGACCGCCGCATCGCGGTGTTCTACCCGCGCCACGACCTGGTCGAGGCCTACGTGAGCGGCCAGGGCATCAACGGCTTCTACGATTCGATCGACAACCGCAAGGCCTGCTGCCACGTGCGCAAGGTCGAACCGCTGAAGCGTGCGCTCGACGGCAAGAAGGCCTGGGTCACCGGCCTGCGCGCCGAACAGGCCACCACCCGCGTCGGCCTCAAGCCGCTGGCCCACGACGAGGCCTTCGACCTGGTGAAAGTGAATCCGCTGATCGACTGGAGCGAGCGCGAAATCTGGGCCTACCTCCGCGCCAATCAAGTGCCCTACAACAAGCTGCACGACCGCGGCTACCCGAGCATCGGCTGCGCCCCCTGCACGCGCGCGATTCAACCCGGCGAGGACGTGCGCGCCGGCAGGTGGTGGTGGGAGAACCCCGAGACCAAGGAGTGCGGCCTGCACGTGGTCGACGGCCAACTGAAACGAAGAACGGGAAGCTGAAGCATGCAGGTACGAACGCGCACCCTCACGCATCTCGACTGGCTGGAGGCCGAGGCCATCCACATCCTGCGCGAAGTGGCCGGCCAGTGCGCCAACCCGGCGCTGCTGTTCTCCGGCGGCAAGGATTCGATCTGCCTGCTGCGCCTGGCCGAGAAGGCCTTCCGGCCGGGCCGCTTCCCCTTCCCGCTGTTACACGTCGACACCGGCCACAATTATCCGGAGGTCATCGAATTCCGCGACCGCCGCGCCTTCGATCTCGGCGAACGCCTGATCGTGCGCTCGGTGGCGGACTCGATGGTGCGCGGCACGGTGGTGCTGAAGTCCACGGACGAATCGCGCAACAAGCACCAGTCGGTGACGCTGCTGGAGGCCATCGAGGAATTCCGCTTCGATGCCTGCATCGGCGGCGCCCGCCGCGACGAGGAGAAGGCGCGCGCCAAGGAACGCGTATTCAGCTTCCGCGACAGCTTTGGCCAGTGGGACCCGAAGAACCAGCTCCCGGAGTTGTGGAACCTCTACAACGCCCGCGTGCATCCCGGCGAGAACATCCGCGCCTTCCCGATCTCGAACTGGACCGAACTGGACGTCTGGCAGTACATCGAGCACGAGCGGCTGGAACTGCCCTCGATCTACTTCGCCCATCGCCGCGCCGTGGTCAGAAGGGGCGGCCTGCTGCAACCGGTGACGCCTCTGACGCCCGCCAGGGACGGCGACGTCGTCGAGGACATCCCGGTGCGCTTTCGCACCGTCGGCGACATCACCTGCACGGCGCCGATCGAATCGACCGCCAACACGATCGCCAGGATCATCGAGGAAACGGCCGTCAGCACGCTCAGCGAACGCGGCGCGACGCGGCTCGACGACCAGGCCTCCGAGGCCGCCATGGAACAACGCAAGAAGGAAGGCTACTTTTGATGAGCGCCATCGAACACCTGCCCGAGTTCGACCGGACCGTCGACCACGGCCTGCTGCGCTTTCTCACCTGCGGCAGCGTGGACGACGGCAAGAGCACGCTGATCGGCCGGCTGCTCTACGACACCAAGGCCATCCTCGCAGACACCCTGCACGCGATCGAGAAGACCTCGGCGAAGCGCGGCCTCAGCGCCACCGACCTCTCGCTGCTCACCGACGGCCTGCAGGCCGAGCGCGAGCAGGGCATCACCATCGACGTCGCCTACCGCTATTTCACGACCGGCACGCGCAAATACATCATCGCCGACGCGCCCGGCCACGAGCAGTACACCCGCAACATGGTCACCGCCGCGTCGACCGCCGACCTGGCGATCATCCTGGTCGACGCCCGCCGCGGCGTGCTGCCGCAGACGAAGCGCCACTCCAAGCTGGCGCACATGATGGGCATCGAGCACCTGGTCGTGGCGGTGAACAAGATGGACTTGGTGGGCTACGACGAGGCGAGCTTCCGCCTGATCGAGGCCGACTACCTGCATTTCGCGACGCGCGCCGGCATTACCGACATCCGCTTCGTGCCGATGTCGGCGGTCAACGGCGACATGGTGGTCGAGCGCGGCGACCGGCTGGCCTGGTACGAGGGCCCGACGCTGCTGGAAATCCTGGAAGCCGCGCCCGCCGCGCATTCCGAACACGACGAGCCGTTCCGCTTTCCGGTGCAGTACGTCTGCCGGCCGCAGCAGTCCACCGACCCGAAGCTGCACGACTACCGCGGCTTCATGGGCCGCGTCGAGTCGGGCCAGGTCACCGTCGGCGACGAGGTCGCCATCCTGCCGTCCGGCCGCCACACGCGCATCAAGGCCATCCACCTCGGCGACCGTCAGCTCGAACGCGCCGTCGCCGAGCAGTCGGTGACCCTGCTGCTGGCAGACGAAATCGACGTCTCGCGCGGCGACCAGATCGTCAGCCGTGGCGAGACGCCTGGCCTGGTCACGACCCTGCGCGCCGACCTGTGCTGGCTCGCCGAAGCGCCGCTCGACGTCCGGCGCAGCTACCTGATCCGCCACACGACGCGCACCGTGAAGGCCAAGCTGGCCGCGATCCACCACCGCTTCGACATCCACACGCTGGACAAAGTGGCGGCCGCCGAACTCGGCGCCAACGACATCGCCGAAGTCAGCTTCCGGCTGGCGCAGCCCCTGGCGGTCGATGCCTATGCGAAGAACCGCGCCACCGGCGCCTTCATCGTCATCGACGAGGCGACCAACAACACGGTGGGAGCCGGCATGGTCGTAGCCGGGTAGCCACGCTGACGCGTGGCCATCGACCGGACGCTGTCGAGTAGCCCGCAATTCCGGTTGTCGGCCGCGGCCATCCGGTAACGCTCCCAAGAACGGCAGCACCGTGCCCGTTGC
>JACRIZ010000089.1 GCA_016235765.1 Rhodocyclales bacterium
GAAGGATGGAAAAATGCGGATCGATAAGTCGACCTCTCAGAATTGCTCAGGATCGATTATCTTGAGCCCGCTAATGGGTAGAAGACCCTTGGAATTGACCAATTCCGCGGCGATAGCCTTCTGCCGCCCAGACTCCTAGCCGCCTTCGCCGGCATGCTGGTGGTCGTCATTCTTGCCGGTCACGATTCGCCTCCCGAGGTGGTCGGCATTTTCCTGGCCGGAATTCTGTCGGCAGGTGCCTGGGGTTACTGGCTGGAAGGGGGAAACCGGCTTTCGCGGCCCTTCGGCTATTACGGCTTCCTGTTCGGCGGCTTGGGCGCACTTCTCGGCCTGGCCGTTTTCGACCCTGCCTCCGCGGCAAGACTGTCGGCCGCATTTGCCTGCGGGGCGCCGCTGGCGCAGGCGATTGGACGAATGCGCTGCCTGGTGCAAGGTTGCTGCCACGGCAGGTCGATTGAAGGACTACCGGGGATTTGTGTAACGAACCCGAAGTCTCGCGTGGTCGCGCTGAGCGAGTTGCACGGGGTGCCGATCCATCCCACGCAGCTCTACTCGACCATTTCGAACCTGGCGATCTTCGCGTTGCTGCTCAAGCTGAGCGTTGCAGGCGCTCCGGCAGCTTTCGTCGGCGGAATCTATCTGGTCCTGAGTTCCCTCGCGCGATTTGCAGAAGAGCAGTATCGCGGCGAGCCACAGACTCCCCGCTTTCTCGGTCTCGCCGTCTATCAATGGCTCGCCATTGGCACGTTCCTCATGGGGATTCTGATCACACTGCTCGACCTTGGACCTGCCAGTGCCATCGGCGTCGACACGAACCTGTTGATACCGTTTGCTGCCGGAATCGTTGCAGCCGCATTCATGAGCATCGATTTCCCGAAATCGCGCCGGCGCTTTTCGCGGCTGACGGTGGGCGACACCGCTTAGGAAAGTCAGCCGTGGCGCCACGCCATCTACTTGCGCCAGAAGGCCGGTGTAAACAGCACGAACACCGACATCACCTCCAGGCGTCCGACCAGCATGGCGAAGGCCAGCACCCACTTCTGGAAATCGCTCAGGGACTGGTAGTTCTGCGCCGGCCCGACCACGTTGAGTCCCGGACCCATGTTGTTGATGCAGGCGATGACGGCGGAAATCGACGAGGTGAAGTCCAGCCCGGAGGCGACCAGGAACAGCGTGAGCTCTCCCACCGCAAGGATGTAGAGGAAGATGAAACCGAGGATCGCGCCGGCGATCTGCTGCGACACCGTCATCGCCCCCAGCCGCAAGGGCGCAACCAGATGCGGGTGTACCAGGCGTTTGAGTTCGATCAGGCCCTGCTGCGCCAGGATCAGGGTGCGCACCATCTTGATGCCGCCGCCCGTGGAACCGGAGCTCACCGTCATGCAGGAAAGCAGCAGCATCCACAACGGTACGAAGATCGGCCACTTGTCGAAATCCTGGCTCGCATAGCCGCAATCGGTGGCGATCGACACCAGGTTGAACGCAACGTGCCTCAGCGACGCGAGAAAATCCGGATAGACACCGCGCAGCGCCAGGTAGACGGTGCAGACCAGCGTCGACACCGCCAGCAGGGCCACCACCGCCTTGGCCTCGCCGTCGCGCCAGTAGGCGGCCAGCGAGCGGCCGCGCCAGGCGACGAAATGGGTCGCGAAATTGACAGCGGCCAGCGTCATGAAGGCGATCAGCACGGCCTCGATCGCCGGCGAGTCGAACTGCCCGACGCTGGCATCGTAGGTCGAGAAGCCGCCCAGCGAGAGACAGGAGAAGGCGTGGCAGATCGCGTCGAACCAGCCCATGCCCGCCACCCGCAGGCTCAGTGCGCAGGCGATGGTGAAAGCCAGATAGACCGACCAGAGCGCCTTGGCAGTGCCGGCGATACGCGGCGTGAGCTTGGTGTCCTTCATCGGCCCCGGCGTCTCGGCCTTGAAGAGCTGCATGCCGCCGACGCCCAGCAACGGCAGGATGGCGACCGCCAGCACGATGATGCCCATGCCGCCCAGCCAGTTGAGTTCGTGGCGCCACAGATTGACGGCCGGCGGCAACCTCTCCAGCCCGGTGAGCACCGTCGCGCCGGTCGTGGTCAGGCCGGAAATGGTTTCGAAGAACGAATCCGTAAACGACAAGTGCTCGTCGACCAGCATCAGCGGTACCGAGCCGATGCCCGCCATGAGCAGCCAGGCCAGCGTCACCAACAGGAAGCCGTCACGCGGCTTGAGCTCGCGCTTGAAGCGCAGCGTCGCCGCCCAGAGCGCGGCGCCGGAAACGAAGGCCACCAGCATGGCATCGACGAAGTCGATCCAGGTACCGTCGGCGAAGTACAGCGAGGTGGCGATCGGCAAAGCATAGGTCCAACTGAAGAACATCAGCATCAGGCCAAGGGCATTGAAGACAGGCAGTAAGCGCATGCTGATTCAGGGCTGGAAGCGGTAACCGACGCCGGTTTCGGTGAGCAGGTGCGCCGGCCGCGCCGGGTCGCTTTCGAGTTTCTGCCGCAGCCGACGCACGTAGATGCGTACATAGTGTTCCTGTTCGGCCCGGCCCGGCCCCCACACCTCCTGCATCAGGTGCCGGTTGGTCATGACCTTGCCGGCATTGGCCAGCAGCACGGCCAGCAGCCGGTACTCGATCTGGGTGAGGTGCACGTCGGCCCCATCGCGCTGCACGACGTGGCGGGCCAGATCGACTTCGACGGCGCCGAAGCGATGCACCGGCTGCGGCTCGCCGGTTCGCCGGCGCAGCAGCACGCGCACCCGCGCCAGCAGTTCGCCAACGCCGAAGGGCTTGGTCAGGTAGTCGTCGGCACCGGCGTCGAGGGCCTCGATCTTGTCCCGCTCGGCGAGGCGCGCCGAGAGTATCAGCACCGGCACCTGCGACCAGGTGCGCAGCTCGCGGATGACGGCGACACCGTCCATGTCCGGCAGACCGAGGTCGAGGACGACGAGTTGCGTATCGCACTCGCCGACCGCGTCGAGTCCCTGGCGCGCCGAGCCGGCCTCGGCCGCCTGGCAGCCCTCGCCGCGCAGCGCATCGCAGACGAAACGCCTGATCTGCGGCTCGTCTTCGACCACCACCACGCGCGGCGCGCTCATGCGGGCTCGCCTTCGACGCCCGGCGGCGTGCCGAGGGGCAAGACGAAGCGGACGCGGGCGATCCCGGGTTCGTTCTCGGCAACGATGCTGCCGCCGTGCGCGGCGACGATGGCCTTGCACACCGCCAGGCCGATGCCGGTGCCTGCCGCCGCGGGTTCCTGGGCACCGCGGACGAAGATATCGAAGACCTCTTCCAGCCGGCCGGCGGGAAAACCCGCGCCGACATTGGCGACCTTGACCTCGAAGTGGCCATCGCGCACGGCGGCGGCCAGCGTGATGGTGGCGCCGGGCTCGGAATACTTGACCGCATTCTCGAGCAGGTTGCAAAGCACGCGCTCCAGCAGCACGGCGTCGAAGCGCAGCAGCGGCAGGTCGGCCGGCAGGTCGACCACCAACCGGCGCTGCGCCAGGATATCGGCCAGCAGCCGGGTGCTCGAGTCGACGATGTCCTCGAAAGGCTGCCACTGCAGGTTGAGTACCACGCCGCCGGCCTGCAGCCGCGCCATGTCGAGCAGGTTGGTGACCATGCGGTGCATGGCATGCGCCTGGTCGCGGATGATGGCGGCGCGCTCTGCGGTGTTGCCCGCCTGGCCCGGGTCGGTCAGCGTATCGGCCAGGCCGACGAGACTGGTGAGCGGCGTGCGCAGGTCGTGCGAGATCGATGAGAGGATGCTGGAGCGCAGCTTCTCGGTGCGGATATCCACTTCGCTGCGTTGCGCCACCTCGGTGTAGTGGATGCGCTCGACGGTGATGCCCGCCAGCGAGGCGGTGGCGTCCAGCAGGCCCGACGGCAGCGACTTAGCCCGATCGGCCGGCGCGACAACGAGGACGCCGCGCAGGCGCGTGACCCCCGCGAAAGGCAGGCAGACGATCGCGTAGTCTTCGAAAACCCGCTTGCCATCGTAGGCGCAGCGGGCCAGCGCCAGGTCGGCAGGGCCGAGGCGGAGCAGGCCATAGGCTGTCAGCTCCGCCGCCTGATCCAGCGACTCGGCGACAAGCAGCCGGGATTTCAGGCCGAGGCTGGCGAAGTGGCGGTCGAACACCTCCGCGGCCTGGCCCAGGGTCAGGGTGGCGCCGAGATCGCGGGCGAGTTCGTAGAGCGCACGAGTCTCGCGCTCGCGGGCTTGGGCTGCTTCGCGTCGTTCGGCCAGTTGCGCAGTCAGGTGCGTTGTAATCAGGCCGATCGCCAGCATGACGGCGAAGGTGACCAGATACTGGGCGTCCGCCACGCTGAACGAGTAATAGGGCGGCACAAAGAAGACGTCGAACAGGCCAACGCTGAGAAAGGCGGCCAGCAGCGCCGGTCCGCGGCCCCGCCGGATCGCGACGAGAAACACCGCCAGCAGGAAGAGCATGACGATGTTGGCCTGATCCAGCCAGTCGCGCAGCGGCAAAGCGGCAAGTGTCGTCAGCGCGCAGAGCGCGACGGCGATGGCATGGCCCCGATTGAATTTCGACGCGGGCACCCGGACTCCGGATGTGGCAAGTGAAGCGCGCAGTGTCCTACGGGGTGCGTAAAAAGGGTGTAAACGAACGTCAGCCGTGCTGGTACGAAATGCCCCGCATGGCGCCAGCCGCCTACTTGCGCCAGAAGGCGGGGGTGAACACCACCAGCACGGTAAAGATCTCCAGGCGGCCGATGATCATTGCGAACGAACACACCCATTTCTGGATGTCGGTAAGCGCCGCAAAATTGCCGGCCGGCCCGACGCTGTTGAGCCCGGGGCCGGTGTTGTTGAGGGTCGCCACGATGGCCGAGAACGCGGTGACGAGTTCGAGGCCGGATGCTGCCAGCAGCAGCGTCAGCGACACGACGACCACCATGTACATGAAGCTGAACGCCAACACCGCATGCAGCACCGTTTCACCCACCGCCTGGCGCCCAAGCCGCACCGGGTGGATGGCGCGCGGATGCATGGCGCGCGTGATCTCCCGGAACACCAGCTTGTAGAGCAGGATCGCGCGCATCATTTTGATGCCGCCCCCGGTGGACCCGGAGCAAGCGACGAAGCTGCCGAGGAACAAGACCCAAACCTGGGCAAACATCGGCCAGACGGCGGTGTCCGTAATCGCAAGCCCCAGCGAAGTCGCCAGCGAAATCGAGTGGAAGGCGACGTAACGAAGCGTCGCGAAGAACCCGTCATGCACATGGAATGGCAGCAGGTACATGGTCAGGCCAAGAATACTGACTGCCAGCACGCCGAAGAAGAACGGAATCTCGGCATCGCCCAGATAGGGCCGCAGACTCTTGCCGCGGAACGCCAGGAAGTGGGTGGCGAAATTGATGCCGGACAACAAGGCAAAGAACATCGCGACGACTTCGATCGGCAGGCTGTTGAAGTGGCCCAGACTGGCATCGTGGCTGGAAAACCCCCCCAGTCCCATGATGCTGAAACCGTGGATCACCGCCTCCCACCCACCCATGCCGGCGAACCACAACGCGACCATGCAGGCCGCGGTGAGCAGGAAGTAGACCGACCAGAGCCCCTTGGCAGTCTCGGCAATGCGCGGGGTAAGGCTGTTCTCCTTCATCGGCCCGGGCGTCTCGGCCTTGAAGATCTGCCGGCCGCCGATGCCCAGCAACGGCAGCACCGCAACCACCAGCACGATCACGCCCATGCCGCCCAGCCAGTGCAGGAAGGTGCGCCAGAGGTTGATCGACAGCGGCAGCGCATCGATGCCGACCAGGATCGTTGATCCGGTCGTCGTCAGGCCCGACGCCGATTCGAAGTAAGCGTCGGTAATGGAAAGGCCCGGAATGTGGATCAGCAGCGGCAGGGCGCCGAATATCGGTACCACCATCCATGTCAAGGTCACCAGCAGAAAGCCGTCGCGCACGCGCAGCTCGACGCGCTGCTTGCGACGGGTGGCGAGCCACAGTGCCGCCCCCGCGAACAGGGTGACGACAATCGACTCGTCATAGGCAGTCTGCGCCCCGTCGGCCGTCCACCAGGAGACGCCTACCGGAACCAGCATGGTCAGGCCGAAGACGAACACGATCGCGCCCAGCGCGTTGAAAACGGAGAGGAAGCGCATTTGGCCCGCCTAGAGAAACATCAGGCCAACCTGGAACAGCTTGACCACTTCCTTCACCTGGCGCTTGTGGGTGCAGAAGACGATCACGTGGTCGCCGCTCTCGATCACCGTGTCGTGGTGGGGAATGATCACCCGCTGGTCGGTGCGCGCCTTGGGCATGCCGTCGGAACCGATGACGTCGAACGGCTGCGCGGAGCGAACGACGGCGCCGATGTGGGCACCCCTGATCTTCGGCAGCTCTTCGACGCGCTTGCCGACCACTTTGGAGTTCTTGGCATCGCCGTGGGCGACCAGTTCAAGTGCCTCGGCAGCGCCGCGACGCAAGCTATGCACGCGGGTGACGTCGCCCTGTCGAACGTGCGTCAGCAGGGTGCCGATCGAGACCTGGGCGGGCGAAAGGCCGATATCGATCGGTCCGCCCTGTACCATGTCGGCGTAGGCGCGACGGTTGATCAGGGCCAGCACGCGCTGGCAGCCAAGCCGCTTGGCCAGCGAGGCCGCCATGATGTTGTCCTCGTCGTCATTGGTCAGGGCGAGGAACATGTCCATTTCGTCAATGTTTTCCTCGGCCAGAACGTTCTCGTCGGTGGCTTCGCCGACCAGCACCAGCGACTTGCCGAGCTTGGCGGCGATGATCTCGGCGCGGCTGCGGTCCCGTTCCACCACCTTCACCTCGTAGCGGCCCTCGAGCAGGGTGGCCAGGCGTGAGCCGATGTTGCCGCCGCCCGCGATCATGACGCGCTTGACCGGCTGCTGCATGCGCCGCAGTTCGCGCATCACCGGGCGGATGTGCTCGGTGGCCGCCAGCACGAATACCTCGTCGCCCGGCTCGATGACCGTGTCGCCGTCCGGATCGACGGCCTGGTGCTCGCGAAAGATGGCCGCGACGCGCGCATCGACATTCTTCGGCAAGTGTTCGCGCATGGCGCGGATCGGCTGGCCGACCAGCAGGCCGCCCGGGTAGGCGCGAAGACCCACCAGCGTCACCCGGCCGGCGGCGAACTCCAGCACCTGCAAGGCCTCGGGAAACTCGATCAGCTTGCCGATGTACTCGGTGATTTCCTGCTCGGGACAGATGGCGAAATCGACCGCGAAGTTGTCGTTCGAGAGCAGTTCGTCGTCGAGGAAGTCGGGCGAGCGCAGGCGGGCGATGCGTGTCGGCACATGGAACAGGTTGCGGGCGATCTTGCAGGCCACCAGATTGGTCTGGTCGGACTGCGTCACGGCCACCAGCAGGTCGGTATCCTCGATGCCCGCCTCGCGCAGCACCGACGGGTATGCCGCATTGCCGGCCAGCGTGCGCACGTCGAGCCGGTCGGCCAGTGCGGCGAGCGCCTCGCGGTTCTGGTCGACGATGGTGATGTCGTTGGCTTCGGAGGCAAGCGCCTCGGCCACGCTGGCGCCGACCTGGCCGGCACCAAGGATGACGATGTTCATGGGGCTATTCTTCTCCCTTGCCGCCGCGCAGACCCAGATC
>JACRIZ010000090.1 GCA_016235765.1 Rhodocyclales bacterium
ACCGCGAGAAGTTCAAGCAGGCCATGACGAAGATCGGGCTGGGCAGCGCGCGTTCGGCCATCGCCCACAGCATGGAAGAGGCGCAGCAGGTGCAGGCGGCGCTGGGCTTCCCGGCCATCATCCGGCCGTCCTTCACCATGGGCGGCAGCGGCGGCGGCATCGCCTACAACCAGGAAGAATTCGTCGAGATCTGCAAGCGCGGCCTCGAGGCCAGCCCGACCAAGGAACTGCTGATCGAGGAATCGCTGCTCGGCTGGAAGGAATTCGAGATGGAGGTCGTGCGCGACAGGCACGACAACTGCATCATCGTCTGCTCGATCGAGAACTTCGACCCGATGGGCGTGCATACCGGCGACTCGATCACCGTGGCGCCGGCGCAGACGCTGACCGACAAGGAATACCAGATCCTGCGCGACGCCAGTGTCGCGGTGCTGCGTGAGATCGGCGTCGATACGGGCGGTTCTAACGTCCAGTTCGCGATCAATCCGGTCGACGGCCGCATGATCGTCATCGAGATGAATCCGCGGGTGTCGCGTTCCTCGGCGCTGGCGTCGAAGGCGACCGGCTTCCCGATCGCCAAGATCGCGGCCAAGCTCGCCGTCGGCTTCACGCTCGACGAGTTGAAGAACGACATCACCGGCGGCGCGACGCCTGCGTCCTTCGAGCCCTCGATCGATTACGTCGTCACCAAGGTGCCGCGCTTCGCCTTCGAGAAGTTTCCGACTGCCAACGACCGTCTGACCACGCAGATGAAGTCGGTCGGCGAGGTCATGGCCATGGGGCGCACCTTCCAGGAGTCGCTGCAGAAGGCGCTGCGCGGCCTCGAGGTCAGTGTCTACGGCCTCGACGAAATCGAAGCGACGCGCGAGGAGATCGCCCACGAACTGTCCAGTCCGGGCGCGCAGCGCATCTGGTATCTGGGCCAGGCTTTCCGTACCGGTTTCAGCTTCGACGAGATCTTCCAACTGACCAAGATCGATCCCTGGTTCCTGGTGCAGGTCGAGGAACTGGTCAAAATCGAGGCGACACTGGCTGGCCGCCAACTGGACAGCTTCGCCGCCGACGAACTGCGCGGGCTGAAGCGCAAGGGTTTCTCGGATCGCCGCATCGGCAATCTGCTGGGCGTCGCCGAGTCAGCCGTGCGCGAGCGCCGCCAGGCGCTGGGTGTACGCCCGGTGTTCAAGCGCGTCGATACCTGCGCCGCCGAGTTCGCCACGTCCACCGCCTACATGTATTCGACCTACGAGGACGAGTGCGAAGCGCGGCCGACCGACCGGAAGAAGATCATGGTGCTGGGCGGCGGTCCCAACCGAATCGGCCAGGGCATCGAGTTCGACTATTGCTGCGTCCATGCCGCGCTGGCGATGCGCGAGGACGGCTACGAGACCATCATGGTCAACTGCAATCCGGAGACCGTGTCGACCGACTACGACACGTCGGATCGCCTCTACTTCGAACCGCTGACGCTCGAGGACATCCTCGAGATCGTCCATGTCGAGAAGCCGGTCGGCGTCATCGTCCAATTCGGCGGCCAGACGCCGCTGAAACGGGCGCGCGACCTCGAAGCCAACGGCGTGCCGATCATCGGCACCACGCCGGACATGATCGACGCCGCCGAGGACCGCGAGCGCTTCCAGAAGCTGCTGCAGGACCTGGGCCTCAAGCAGCCGCCCAACCGCACGGCGCGCACCGAGGCCGACGCCATCCGCCTCGCCGCCGAAATCGGCTATCCGCTGGTGGTCCGTCCGTCCTACGTGCTGGGCGGCCGGGCGATGGAAATCGTCCATGAGGAAAAGGATCTCGAGCGCTACATGCGCGAGGCGGTGAAGGTTTCCAACGACTCGCCCGTGCTGCTCGACCGCTTCCTCAACGACGCCACCGAAGTGGACGTCGATGCCCTGTCCGATGGCAAGCAGGTGATCATCGGCGGCATCATGGAGCACATCGAACAGGCGGGCGTGCACTCGGGCGATTCGGCCTGTTCGCTGCCGCCCTACACGCTGCCGCAGTCGATTCAGGACGAATTGCGCCGGCAGACCGAGATGATGGCCAAGGGCCTCAATGTCTGCGGCCTGATGAACGTGCAGTTCGCCATCCAGGGCCAGGGCAAGGACGCCGTGGTCTATGTGCTGGAAGTCAATCCGCGCGCCTCGCGGACCGTACCCTTCGTCTCCAAGGCCAGCAGCCTGCCGCTGGCGAAGATCGCGGCGCGCTGCATGGCCGGCCGCAGCCTGGCCGACCAGGGCGTGACGCGCGAAGTGATCCCGCCGTACTACTCGGTGAAGGAGGCGGTATTCCCCTTCATCAAGTTCCCGGGCGTCGATACCATCCTCGGCCCCGAGATGAAGTCGACCGGCGAGGTGATGGGCGTCGGCCGCACGTTCGGCGAGGCCTTCGTGAAATCACAGATCGCTTCCGGCACCAAGCTGCCGAAGTCGGGCAAGGCCTTCATCAGCGTCAAACCGGCCGACAAGGCGAAGTCAGTCGTGGTGGCACGCCAACTGCACGAGCTTGGCTTCACGCTGCTGGCCACCCGTGGCACCGCAGCCGCCATCGCCGAGGCCGGCGTGCCGGTAACGGTCGTCAACAAGGTCAACGAAGGCCGGCCGCACGTCGTCGACATGATCAAGAACAACGAAATTTCCTTTATCGTGAACACCGTGGAGGAGAAGCGCTCGGCCGTCGTCGATTCGCGCTCCATCCGCACCTCGGCGCTGGCGCAGAAGGTGACGCTGTTTACGACCGTCGAAGGCGGCCTGGCGGCGTGTCAGGGCATGCGCCACGCCGGACTCGAGACCTACGCGCTGCAAGCGCTCCATACCGAACTGCAATGAGCAAGTTTCCGATCACCCTGCGCGGCGCCGAGCTGCTGCGCGAAGAATTGAAGCGCTTGAAGACCGTCGATCGTCCGGCAGTCGTCGCGGCGATTGCCGAAGCGCGTTCGCATGGCGACCTGTCGGAGAACGCCGAGTACGATGCGGCGAAGGAACGGCAGGGTTTCATCGAGGGCCGCATCGCCGAAGTCGAGGGCAAGCTGGGCAACGCCCAGATCATCGATCCGGCCGCGCTGGACGCCGACGGCCGGGTGGTGTTCGGCGCCACCGTCGATCTCGAGGACATGGATAGCGGCCAGCCGGTGACCTACCAGATCGTCGGTGACGACGAGGCCGACCTGAAGAAGAACAAGATTTCCCTGAATTCGCCCGTCGCGCGCGCCCTGATCGGCAAGTTCGCCGGGGACGTGGCCGAGGTGCAGACGCCCGGCGGGCGGCGCGAGTACGAGATCCTCGACGTCAGGTACGAGTAGGGCGAGGGCTGGTCGTGCGTCGGCGCGGCGCCTTTTCCAGGGCGGCCGCGGCCTGCTTCTTGTTCAGCGATTTGCCACGGCGTGTTGCGACGGCCGACTCTGGCGCCTCTTCAGGGTTCTGGCGCCACAGGATCAGGATATTGCCGATGTGCTGGACCGGCGCGCAGTCGAGCTGGCCGCAGATTTCCGCCTGCAGGGCGTCGCGGTCCTCGCGTTCGATCCCCTGCAGCTTGAGCTTGATCAGTTCGTGGGCCTTCAGGCAGCGGTCGATTTCCTTCACCACGGTGGCGGTAAGGCCTTTGCCGGCGACGGTGACGACGGGATGGAGATGGTGGGCGGCGGCGCGTAAGCGCCGGCGCTGTTCGGGAGTCAATTCGATCATGTTGCTATTCTAGCGCGATGACCCAGAAAACCCGGCGGCAGAAGAAGAGCAACGCGTGGATGAACGAGCACGTCAACGATACCTATGTCCAACTGGCGCAGAAGGACGGCTGGCGCTCGCGCGCCGTCTTCAAGCTGAAGGAGATCGACGAAAAGGATCACCTTCTGAAGCCGGGCATGACGATCGTGGACCTCGGCGCCACGCCCGGCAGTTGGTGCCAGTACGTGGCCAGGCGCATCCAGCCGGGCGGCAAGCTGGTGGCGCTCGACCTGCTGGAAATGACGCCGATGGCCGGCGTCGAGTTCATCCAGGGGGATTTCCGCGAGGACGAAACCCTGGAACGGCTGAAGTCAGCCCTGGCCGGACGCCTCGTGGACCTTGTTTTGTCGGACATGGCCCCCAATATGTCAGGCATCGCGGTGTCGGACGATGCGCGGGTGATGCACCTGGCCGAACTGGCGCTCGATTTTGCCCGGCTGCACCTGAAACCGGGCGGTGACATGCTGGTCAAAGTCTTTCAGGGCGCGGGCTACATGGAATTGCGCAAGGAGATCGCGGCTGCGTTTGAATCGCTCCAGGTACGAAAACCGGCCGCATCGCGGGACCGCAGCGCGGAAATCTATCTCCTGGCGCGTCGCAAGCGCGTTTGAGCAGTTTGCAGGCATTGGTAATCGGCTCTACAATGACCTGACCCACAGCAGAGCAGAAGAGAGTGAGACAAGGCCTTGAATAATCTATTCAAAAACCTGGCAATCTGGATGGTGATCGGTGTCGTGCTGATGACCATCTTCAACCAGTTCAATTCCCGGCAGGCGGCGCTGTCCTCGATGGACTATTCGCAGTTCCTCGAGGAAGTGAAGCAGGGCCACGTCTCCAAGGTCACCATCCAGGGCCGCACGCTGGAGGCGACCACCCTCGACGGCCGCAAGATCACCTCCTATGCGCCGCCCGACCTGTGGATGGTCAGCGACCTGCTGAAGAACAACGTCAAGGTGGTCGCCAAGCCCGAGGAGGAGCAGTCCTTCCTCATGAACGTGTTCGTTTCCTGGTTCCCGATGCTGCTGCTGATCGGCGTCTGGGTGTTCTTCATGCGCCAGATGCAGGGCGGCGGCCGCGGTGGCGCGTTCTCGTTCGGCAAGAGCAAGGCGCGCATGCTCGACGAGAACAACAACACCGTCACCTTCGCCGACGTCGCCGGTTGCGAGGAGGCCAAGGAAGAGGTTTCCGAACTGGTCGACTTCCTGCGCGATCCATCCAAGTTCCAGAAGCTGGGCGGTCGCATTCCGCGCGGCGTCCTGATGGTCGGCAGCCCCGGCACCGGCAAGACCTTGCTGGCGCGTGCCATCGCCGGCGAGGCCAAGGTGCCGTTCTTCTCGATCTCCGGTTCCGACTTCGTCGAGATGTTCGTCGGCGTCGGTGCGGCGCGCGTGCGCGACATGTTCGAACAGGCCAAGAAGGCTTCCCCCTGCATCATCTTCATCGACGAAATCGACGCGGTCGGCCGCCAGCGCGGTGCCGGCCTCGGCGGCGGCAACGACGAGCGCGAGCAGACCCTCAACCAGTTGCTGGTCGAGATGGACGGCTTCGAGGCCTCGGTCGGCGTGATCGTCATCGCCGCCACCAACCGTCCCGACGTGCTCGACCCGGCGCTGCTGCGCCCGGGCCGCTTCGACCGCCAGGTGGTCGTGCCGCTGCCCGACATCCGTGGCCGCGAGCAGATCCTCAAGGTCCATATGCGCAAGGTGCCGCTGGGTACCGACGTCGACGCCCTGGTGCTGGCGCGCGGCACGCCCGGCTTCTCGGGCGCGGATCTGGCCAACCTGGTGAACGAGGCGGCGCTGTTCGCCGCCCGGGCCAACAAGCGCCTGGTCGACATGGAGGACTTCGAACGCGCCAAGGACAAGATCTACATGGGCGCCGAGCGGCGCTCCATGGTGATGACGGAGGACGAGCGCAAGGCGACGGCCTATCACGAGTCGGGCCACGCCGTGGTCGCCAAGTCGCTGCCCGGTACCGACCCGGTGCACAAGGTGACCATCGTGCCGCGCGGCCGTGCCCTCGGCGTCACCTGGCAGTTGCCGGAACGCGACCGGCTGTCGCACTACAAGGACCAAATGCTCAACGAAATCTCGATCATGTTCGGCGGCCGCATCGCCGAGGATCTGTTCGTGCATCGCATCTCGACCGGTGCGTCAAACGACTTCCAGCGCGCCACCGATCTGGCGCGGCGCATGGTCACCCAGTGGGGCATGTCCGACCTTCTGGGCCCGATGGTATACGGCGAGGAAGAGGGCGAGATTTTCCTCGGCCGGTCGGTGACCACGCACAAGAACATGTCGGAAGCGACCATGCAGCAGGTCGACCGCGAGTTGCGCCGCATCATCGACGAGCAGTACGCGCTGGCACAGCGCATCCTCGAAGAGAGCCGGGACAAGGTCGAAGCCATGACCGCCGCGCTGATGGAGTGGGAAACCATCGACGCCGACCAGATCAACGACATCATGGAAGGCAAGAAGCCGCGTCCGCCCAAGCCGTCGAGCGCGCCACCGAAGTCGTCGCCGGACAAGCCGTCGTCGGGCGCCGAACCGAATGCCGCCGCGCCGGCCTGACCCAACCTGACAGCTACGGGCCGCGCTTGCGCGGCCCTTTTTCTTTCATGACGCCAACACTGCATTGCGGTCGTTTTCAACTCGACCTGAGTCGTCCCCGGGTCATGGGCATCGTCAATCTCACCGACAACTCGTTCTCGGGCGATGGACTGCGTGGCCAGGCGAATGGCGCCATCGCGCAGGGGCTGCGCATGGTCGAGGAGGGCGCGGAGTTGCTCGACCTTGGGGCCGAATCGTCGCGGCCCGGTGCCGAGCCGGTTTCGCTGCAGCAGGAACTGGATCGGCTGCTGCCGGTCGTCGCAGGTCTGCGCGATTGCGGCGTGCCCTTGTCGATCGATACCGTCAAGCCCGAGGTGATGCGCGCGGCAATCGATGCGGGTGCCGATCTGATCAACGACATCGCTGCGCTGCAGGCGCCGGGCGCACTGGCGGCGGTCGCCGACAGCCAGGCTGCCGCCTGCTTGATGCATATGCGCGGCGAGCCGCGCACCATGCAGGCCGACCCGCACTACGACGATGTGGTCGGTGAAGTGTGGGCCTTCCTGATGGACCGGGTCGCGGCGTGCGAGTCGGCAGGGATTTCCCGCCAGCGCATTGTCATCGATCCGGGCTTCGGCTTCGGCAAGACTCTCGGGCATAATCTCGAGTTGCTGCGGCACCTGGATCGTTTCGTCGACACCGGGCTGCCGGTGCTCGTGGGGATGTCGCGCAAGTCGATGCTCGGCCAGATAACCGGTCAGCCGGTCGGTGAGCGCATCTCCGCCGGAGTCGCGGCCGCATTGCTGGCAGTGCAGCGGGGCGCGCGGATAGTCAGGGTTCATGACGTGGCAGCGACGCGCGATGCGCTCGCCGTCTGGCAGGCGATCGAGGGAGCATAAAGACAATGGCACGCAAGTATTTCGGTACCGATGGGGTGCGGGGGCGGGTCGGCGAGGCGCCGATCGTTCCCGAGTTCGCGTTGCGGCTGGGCTTTGCCGCCGGCACGGCCCTGATCGGCCAGGACGCGCTGCCGCCGGGTGAACGGCCGACGGTGCTGATTGGCAAGGACACGCGGGTTTCCGGCTACATGCTGGAGGCGGCGCTGGAATGCGGCTTCTCGGCGGCGGGTGTCGATGTCATGCTCTGCGGGCCGCTGCCGACCCCGGCCATTGCCTACCTGACGCGTGCACTGCGCCTGCAGGCGGGTGTCGTGATTTCCGCCTCGCACAATCCCTACGACGACAACGGCATCAAGTTCTTCTCCGCGCAGGGCACCAAGTTGCCCGATGCCGTCGAAGAGGCCATCGAGGTCCAAGTGGATCAGCCGATGGGCTGCCGCGACTCGGCCGGCCTCGGTCGGGCGCGCCGCATCGAGGATGCGCGCGGCCGCTACATCGAATTCTGCAAGAGCACCTTCCCGAACGAACTCGATCTGCGCGGCATGAAGATCGCCGTGGACTGCGCGCACGGGGCCGGCTATCTGGTGGCGCCCAACGTTTTCCATGAACTGGGTGCGGACGTCGTAACCGTGGGCGCGACGCCCAACGGCCTCAACATCAACGACGGTGTCGGCGCCACTTCGCCGGAGTCGCTGCGCCGGGCGGTGCTCGAGCAGCGCGCCGACATCGGCATCGCGCTCGACGGTGACGGCGACCGTGTGGTCATGGCCGACAGCCAGGGCAAGCTCTACGACGGCGACCAGTTGCTGTACGTGATTGCCCGTCAGCGTCACGCGCGCGAGAAGGTGGCGGGCGTGGTCGGCACGCTGATGAGCAACCTCGGCTTCGAGCATGCGCTGGGGCGGCTCGGCATTCCGTTCGCGCGCGCCAAAGTCGGCGATCGTTACGTGCTGGAAGTCATGCAGGAGAGGAACTGGCCGTTGGGCGGCGAAAATTCCGGCCACATCATCTGCCTCGACAAGCACACCACGGGCGACGGCATCATCGCCGCGCTGCAGGTGCTGGCGGCGTTGCGCGCCAATGGCGATACCTTGGCCAATGCCTGTGCCGACCTGACCATGTACCCGCAGAAGTTGATCAACGTGCGTATCGCCGCCGGCTTCGACTGGAAGAGCGACCCCGGCATTCAAACTGCCGCCTCGGCGGCGGAGAAGACGCTCGACGGCAAGGGGCGCGTGCTGCTGCGTCCCTCGGGCACCGAGCCGGTGCTGCGGGTGATGGTCGAGGGCAGCGACGGTGCCCTGGTGATGGCGCAGGCCGAAGCGATTGCCGCGGCCGTGCGCGAAGCGGCAGCCGGTTAGGCGCGCATGAAGTGCTTGGCGTAGCGCGGGTTCAGGCGCTCCATCGACAGCAGCAGCGGCAGGTCGGCCGTGTTGAAATCGGGATCCCAGGCCGGCTCGCCGCAAATCCAGGCGCCCGCGCGCAGGTATCCCTTTAGCAGCGGCGGAACTTCCGCCGCCTGACCGGTGACCAGGCGCTCGAAGGGCAGCGGGTGGCGCGGGAATACGCGGTACTCCAGCGGCGCCAGGTTTGAGTCGATCTGCTGCACGAACAGGTTGGCGGCGTTGTGGCCACCGTCGGCCATGCCTACCGAGGCGCAGCCGATCAGGTAGCGATACTCGCCGCGGAGCATGAACTCCGCCAGCTTGCCCCACAGCAGGGCGATCACGGCGCCGGTCCGGTAGTCCGGATGAATGCAGGAGCGGCCGATTTCCACCATGCCGGGCTTCAGGTTCTCCAGGCGCGTCAGGTCGAATTCGTTGTCCGAGTAGTAGCTGCCGACCTTCTTGGCATTGTCCGGGGTCAGGATGCGGTAAGTGCCGACCACCTTGCCGATCTGTTCGTCACGGACCACCAGGTGCTCGCAATACGGGTCGTAGAAATCGGCATCGACGCCGGCAATGCGCGTCTGGATCTTGGCGCCCATTTCTTCGGCGAAGACTTTGTAGCGCAGGCGTTGCGCTTCTTCGATTTCGTGGTCGGTCTGGGCCAGGCCCACCGAATAGTGTTGCAGGTAGTCGCGGACATTCCGCCATTCCTGAGCATGTAGCATGCTGTTCTCCTTATGGTCTGTCTATGGGTACCGCGACATTTTTCGGCAGTGTCGTTACGCGGCTGTTGCTCAGACATTAACGGGCGATGACAACTGGTGGACCAGCTCGATGCGGCCGTCGAGGTGCTCGACGATAGCCGTGCAGCTGTCGACCCAGTCGCCGCAGTTGATGTAGGTAACCGGGCCGACATCGCGGATCGTCGCGCTGTGGATGTGGCCGCAGATGACGCCGTCGAGGCCCCGTTCGCGGACGGCGTGGATCACCGAATCCTCGAAGTCGAAGATGAAGCTCACCGCCGTCTTCACCTTGCGCTTGGCGTAGCCGGCCAGCGACCAGTAGCCGGGGATGTTGAGATGCCGCCGGACCCACGACAACCAGGCGTTGAGGCGCACCAGCGTGTCGTAGGCGACGTCGCCGAGCAGCGCGACCCAGCGGTGATGACGCGTCACCTGGTCGAACTCGTCGCCGTGGATCAGCAGGAAGCGGCGGCCGTCGGCAGTTGTGTGGATGTGCTCGTTGGCGATGCTGATGCCGCCGAAAGCGATGCCGTCGTGCTCGCGCAGGGCTTCGTCGTGGTTGCCGGGCACCAGCATCACCTTCTCGCCGTGGCGGGCGCGGCGCAGCACCTTCTGGATGACCGTGTTCTGCATCGGCGACCAATGCACGCCGCGCCGCATGGCCCAGAAGTCGATGATGTCGCCGAGCAGGTAGAGGTATTCGGCGTCGTGCGCCTTGAGGAACTCGAGGAGCCGCTCGGCCTGGCAGCCGCGGGTGCCGAGATGGATGTCGGACAGGAAGATGGCGCGAACCTTGTATGACGTCTCGCTCATCCGGCCATCCAGTACGGTCTGTTCATGCGCGCATCTTCGCCGTCCGGCGTGAAGCCATCGTTACTGTCGCATTACGCGCGTGTTACAGGACGGACGCTTGTCCGCGCGATGCCAGAAGCGACGTCAGCAGGGCGGCGAAGCGCTCGTGAATGGCTTGCCATTCGAGACCTGCCACCGAGGTGGCGGCAAGCTTGCGCATGCAGGAGAGGGCCAAACGGTCGCTGGCCAGGGCCTGGGCCTCGGCGACGAAGGCGTCGTCATCCCCGGGGGCCACGGTGACGCCGTTTTCGCCGGTCACGATCAGATCCGCGGCGGCGGCGCAATCGAAGGCGACTACGGCCAAGCCGCTGGCGAGCGCCTCGGGAACCACGTTGCCGAAGGTCTCGGTCAGGCTGGGGAACAGGAAGAGGTCGGCCGATGCGTAGTGGGTAGCCAGATCGTCGCCGCGCCGCATGCCCGCGTAGATATAGTCGGGATGCCGTTGGCGAAGCGCAGGCAGCGACGGCCCGTCGCCGACGAAGAGCATACGGGCGTCGCGGCGGCTGGCGGAAATCGCGGCGAAGGCCCTGGTTGCCAGCGACAGATTCTTTTCCGCAGCGAGGCGGCCGACGTAGGCGACCACGAGGTCATCCGGCCCGGCACCCCAGCTCTGGCGCAACGCCTCGGACCGTCGGTCCGGATTGAACAGGCGGGTATCGACGCCCCGCGCAAGCACGTCGACCCGCCGATAGCCTTCGGCCCTCAGTTCCTGGACCAGATTTGCGGTAGGTGCCAGTGTCAGGTCGGTGCGGTTGTGGAAGCGACGCAGGTGCCCGCCGACCAGGCTGCGCAGCCAGCCGAGGCGATAGTGGCGACTGTAGGCCCGGAAGTTGGTGTGGAAACCGGACGATACGGGCAGGCCGAGCGCACGCGCGGCACCGACCGCAGCGGCTCCCAGCGGACCTTCGGTGGCGACATGGACGATATCAGGGCGTTCGAGCGACCAGCGGTCGCGCAGTTTGCGATGGGCGGGCAGACCGAAGCGCAGACCCGGATAGCCTGGAATGGGCAGACCGGGAATCAGGAACTCGTCGGTGCCGCCCTGTTCGTCCTGGCTCTGCCGCGGGCGAACCAGATCGACGCGGTGACCGCGCTCGCGCAGACCGCCGACCAGGCGCGCCAGGGTTAGCGCGACGCCATTGACTTCCGGAGGATAGGTTTCGGTGACGAGGGCGACATGAAGCTGGCGCGGCGCTGGGGTTCCATCCATGGCGCCATGATGCGAAGCTGCCGCGACAGGACGATGTCCGGCAGGTTACCGTCCGGTTTCAGCCGAACAGCACCAGCAGCCAGGTCGCGACGACATTGACCAGGGCAATCATCACGGCAGCGCTGCCAATGTCCTTGGCCCGTTTCGAGAGCTTGTGATTTTCGAGCGAGATTCTGTCGATGGCCGCCTCGATGGCCGAGTTGACCAACTCGACGATCAGCACCAGCAGCACGCTGCCGACCATCAGGGCGCGGCCGATTCCGCTTGCCGGCAGGAAAAAGGCCAGCGGAATGAGCAGGCCGGCCAACCACACTTCCTGGCGAAATGCGTCCTCGTGGCGGTAGGCCGCCCGCAGGCCGTCAAGGGTGTAGAAGAAGGCGTTCCAAAGGCGCCTGAGCCCGGTCTTGCCCTTGAACGGGCTTTCCTGTTGCGGGGACTGCGATGAAGTATGCGTCATGGGTGAATTAGATCACGAGCGAGCGGTACAGCGCAGCCAACTCGCGTGCCCGTTCCGGCGCCGACCACTCATTGGCAAACTGACGACCCTCATGGGCCAGCCTGGACAATTCCGACCGGTTCGCCATCAGGGCGGCCAGGCCCTTGCCGAACCCCTCGGGATCGTCGGGTGCGGCGACTGCGCCGCGTTGGGGATCAATGATGGAAGCCGTTCCCAGGTGGGCGATGGCAAAGACCGGCAAACCGGCTGCCATCGCTTCGAGCAGCACGAGACCCTGCGTCTCGGTTTTCGAGGCGAACACGAAGACGCTGGCGGCGGCGTAGCAATCCGGCAGTTCCTGCTTTCGGTCCAGATAGCCTACGAACCGGACATGATGATCGAGGCGCAGGTCGGCAACCTGACGCTGCAATGATTCCAGGGCCGGTCCTTCGCCGGCGATTACCAGCAGGAGATCGGGCCGCTGCCACAGCGCATGGGTCATTGCCTGCAGCAGGAATCCGATGTTTTTTTCGTGGGCAACGCGGCCGACGAAGAGGGCGACCGGGCGGTCGGCAGGAATCGCGTGGCGCGCCCGGAAGCGGGCCCCGTCGCCGCCCGCGAACTGCTTGACGGGAATTCCCGTCGGCAGGACGTGCATGGGGCGCGTCACGCCGTAGTCGACCAGCGTGTCGCGCATGGCCGGGGATGGCACCACCACCGCATCCAGTTCGTCGCACTGATGCCGCGCGATCCGGCGGGCGAGGGCTTTCAGCCATGGCTTGGGCAGAAGCGGCAGGTAGTGCTGGATGTACTCCTCGAAATGCGTGTGGTAGGTGGCGATGACCGGTACCTTCCTGGCGCGCGCCTGTCGGAGCCCGGCGTAGTGGGCCATGAACGGGGTCTGGATATGGACCAGATCGATACCGCCTTCGGCAGCCTGCCGCGCGACCCGCTCGAGGTCCGACCAGCGCATCAGCCGGTCCTCCGGGTCGAAGGGCAGGCGGCGCGACGGCACGCGCCAGGTATGCTCGGCATGGCGCGCTTCGGGATATTCCGGGGCAACCAACCGGACGGTGACATTCTCGCTCGCCAGGTCGGGGCGAAAGGTTTCGATGGACGTCGAGACGCCGTTGATGCGCGGAAAATAGACATCCGTCAGCATCAGGATCCGCAATGCAGGTGAATTCATGGCCGGCACAATGGCATGGACAGATTGCAGTCTCGTGACGCCTCCCAAGGAGGGCTTGCAATTCCCGGGCCGGGCCACGGTGTCACGTAGCTGTCACATTTGCTTGCTAACGTAGCGCCACTTTCCCTACCTGCAAGGAGACGCATGATGAAGAAACTGATGAACTGGATGGCCGCGCCGCTGGTCGGTCTTGCCCTGGCCGCCGCCGCGCCGCTCGCTGCCGCCACCGACATCACCGGCGCGGGCGCCACCTTCCCCTATGCCGTGTACACCAAGTGGGCCGAGGCCTACAAGGCTGCCACGGGCAGCCAGGTCAATTATCAGGGCATCGGTTCGTCGGGCGGCATCAAGCAGATCAAGGCCAAGACCGTTGATTTCGGTGGTACCGATGCGCCCCTCAAGGTCGAAGACCTGGATGCCGCGGGCCTGGTCCAGGTGCCCACCGTCATGGGTGGCGTGACCATCGTCGTCAATCTGCCCGGCTTCAAGTCCGGCGACATCAAGCTGGACGGCGTGACCGCTTCCGACATCTTCCGCGGCGCCATCACCAAGTGGAACGACGCGGCGATTGCCAAGCTGAATCCTGGCGTCAAGCTGCCTGATACGGCGATTACCGTTTCGCATCGTTCCGATGGCTCGGGTACCACCTACGCTTTCTCCCATTACCTGGCCAAGCAGTCGGAAGCCTTCAAGACCGGCGTCGGCGCCGGTACCACGGTTAACTGGCCGGCCAATGCGGTGGGCGGCAAGGGCAACCCCGGCGTCGCTGCCAACGTGACCAAGATCGCAGGCGCCATCGGTTATGTCGACATCGCCGATGCCATGAAGAACAACATGACCTTCGTCGCGCTGAAGAACAAGGCCGGCAACTTCGTGCTGCCGACCCAGCAGACCGTTGCCGATGCCGCCGCCGGCGCGGACTTCAAGGTCAAGGGCATGGCGCCCGACCTGCTGGACCAAACCCACAAGAACGCCTGGCCGATCACGTCCGCCACGTTCGTTCTGGCCTACGAGAAGGGAAGCGACGCTGCCAAGCAGAAGGGTGTTGTGGATTTCCTCACGTGGTCCTTGAGCAACGGCCAGAAGATGGCAGCGGAACTCGGCTTCGTGGCTTTGCCGGCCAACGTCGTGAAGATGGTCGAAGCGGAGATGAAGAGCATCAAGTAACGGTGCGCTTTTCGTACGGACGGGGCGCTACGGCGCCCCGAAGTTTTTCTTGCTTGGCGATGGCTTTTCCAACTGCGCTGCCGTACTACCGGTTGGTTCTGGGATAATTCGCATGGATGCGGCAAAGACTATCAATCAGATCGCCAGTTTGGTGCCGGACGTGAGCGAGCCGGTGGATATACACGCGGCCCCGACCAAGGCCTTCAGGCGCCAGGACATGATCTTTCACCGGATCACGCTGCTGTTTGCCCTGCTCGTCCTCGCCGGCTTGTTCGGCATACTGGCGTCGCTGGCTGTAGAAGCGATTCCTGCCATTTTGGAGTTCGGTCCGTCGTTTTTCTGGAGCAACATCTGGAGTGTTCCCGACGATCGGTTCGGCGCGCGAATCGCCATCTACGGGACGCTGGTAACCTCGGTCATCGCATTGCTCATCGCGGTGCCGGTCAGTTTCGGCATTGCGCTGTTTCTCACCGAGACCTGCCCCACCTGGTTGAGGCGCCCGCTCGGTACAGCGATCGAACTGCTGGCTGGCGTACCGTCGATCATCTATGGCATCTGGGGCCTGTTCATCTTCGCGCCGCTCTTCTCCGAATACGTCCAGCCGCAACTGCAAAAGGCTCTCGGCGGCGTACCCCTGCTGGGTGAATTGTTCTCCGGACCGCCGATCGGTGTCGGCATCCTGGCGGCCGGCATCGTCCTGTCGCTGATGGTGATCCCGTTCGTTGCGTCGGTGATGCGCGACGTGTTCGAGACCGTGCCACCCGTTCTCAAGGAGTCGGCGTACGGCGTCGGCTGCACGACCTGGGAAGTGGTCTGGAACATCGTGCTGCCCTACACGCGCGTCGGCGTCATCGGCGGCATCATGCTTGGCCTCGGGCGCGCCCTCGGCGAGACGATGGCGGTGACGTTCGTGATCGGCAACGCCAACCGGATCGCGACCAGCCTCTATGCGCCTGGGAACTCGATCGCTTCGGTATTGGCCAACGAGTTCGGGGAGGCGGCACCCGGCTTGCACATTTCGTCGCTGTTTGCCCTTGGTCTGGCGCTGTTCGTCATCACCTTCGTCGTCCTGGCCGTGTCGCGCTGGTTGATCCGCCGTGGAACGGCCAAGCAGGGTATTTGACCGTCATGGATATCTACTCCCGCCGCCTGCTCGCCAATCGGATCGGCATCGGACTTTCGATGCTGGCCATGTTCGTGGGCCTGATCGCCTTGCTGTGGATCCTGTTCACCCTTTTCTCCAAGGGCTTCGCCGCGCTCAGTTGGGATTTCTTCACGCAGGACACGCCTGCACCAGGGACCGCCGGTGGCGGGCTGAGGAACTCGATCATCGGCAGCCTCATGATCATCGGCGTCACGACCCTGGTGTCGACGCCGATCGGCATCCTGGCCGGGATCTACCTGGCAGAGTTCGGCGAAACGTCGAAATTTGCGTCTGCCACCCGCTTCGTTACCGACATCATGCTTTCCGCGCCATCCATCGTCATCGGCTTGTTCGTCTATGCCTTGATGGTAGCCACGCTCGGCGGCTTTTCTGGCTGGGCCGGGTCGGTAGCCCTGTCCCTGATAGCGATTCCGGTCGTGGTCAGGACTACGGAGAACATGTTGCGCCTGGTACCGTCGAGCCTGCGCGAAGCAGCGTTCGCGGTCGGTGCGCCGCGTTGGCGAGTGTCGATCAACGTCACCCTGCGGGCCGTGAAGGCAGGTGTAGTGACGGGCGTGCTCCTGGCGATCGCCCGCGTGACCGGCGAGACGGCACCGCTGCTATTTACCGCACTAAACAACCAGTTCTTCAGTACGAACATGTCGCAGCCGATGGGCAACCTGCCCGTGGTCATCTTCCAGTTCGCGATGAGTCCTTACGACAACTGGATTTCGCTGGCCTGGGGCGGTGCACTGCTGATCGCCTTGCTGGTGTTAACGATCAATGTCGGAGCGCGCATCATGTTCCGTTCGAAAGGTAACCTGTAAATGACGGAGACTTCCTTGTCCAACCAGGATGTACAACCTGCCGAGGAGGTCGCGCTCAAGGTCAGGAACCTGGATTTCTACTACGGCAACTTCAAGGGCCTCAACAACGTCAGCCTTGATATCGCACGCCACCGTGTCACGGCCTTCATCGGCCCGTCGGGCTGTGGCAAGTCGACACTGCTGCGCACGTTCAACCGCATGTACGACCTGTATCCGGGGCAACGCGCGGTAGGGGAAATCCTGTTCAACGGGAGGAACCTGCTCGACCGGAAGCAGGACGTGAATCTTGTCAGAGCGAAGATCGGCATGGTGTTTCAGAAGCCGACACCATTTCCGATGACGATCTACGAAAACATCGCCTTCGGCATCCGCTTGTACGAGAGGCTGTCAACTTCCGAAATGAACGATCGGGTGGAGTGGGCGCTGCGCAAGGCCGCCCTCTGGGACGAGGTCAAGAGCAAGCTGCAGCAGAGCGGCCTGTCGCTGTCGGGCGGCCAGCAGCAACGCTTGTGCATAGCCCGTGCCGTGGCGGTTCGGCCGGAGATCGTCCTGCTCGACGAACCGACTTCGGCGCTGGATCCGATCTCGACGGCGAAAATCGAGGAACTCGTGGACGAGTTGAAGTCCGAGTACACGATCGCCATTGTGACGCACAACATGCAGCAGGCGGCACGGATCTCCGACTATACGGCGTTCATGTACCTGGGCGACCTGGTCGAGTTCGGGGTGACCGACCAGTTGTTCATCAAGCCGCAGAAGAAGCAGACCGAGGACTACATAACGGGACGATTCGGCTGATCAACGGCTTTGATTGCCGGCGGCCGGGGCAGCCGCTATAATGCGCGGCTAACTGAGAACAGCGATCGAGAAAAGAACGATGTCCCGCCCCAAGTTCGTCGCCGGCAATTGGAAGATGCACGGCAGCCTGCCGGCCAACCTTTCCCTCCTGTCCGCCGTCAAGGCCAAGGCCGCCGGCCTCAAGGCGCAGATCGCGGTTTGCGTGCCCTATCCCTACCTGGCACAGGCCCAGTCGGTTCTGGCTGGCAGCAATGTGGCCTGGGGCGCCCAGGATCTTTCCGAGCACGCCCAAGGCGCCTATACCGGCGAAGTCAGCGGCTCGATGTTGCACGACTTCGGCTGTCGCTATGTCATCATCGGCCACTCGGAGCGCCGCTCCTACTACGGGGATACCGATGCCGTGGTGGCCGCGAAGTATGCCGCCGCACTGAAGGCCGGCTTGACGCCTATCCTTTGTGTCGGCGAGACGCTCGCCGAGCGCGAAGCGGACATCACCGCCCAGGTCGTGACCCGCCAGTTGGATGCCGTCATTGCCGCCTCCGGCGTGGAGTCGCTGGCCAAGGCGGTCGTTGCCTATGAACCGGTCTGGGCTATCGGTACCGGCAAGACGGCCACGCCCGCCCAGGCGCAGGACGTCCATGCCCTGATTCGCGCACGGGTTGCGGCCGCCGGTCGGGAGGTTGCCGCCGGACTGCAGATTCTCTATGGCGGCAGTGTGAAGCCTGGCAACGCCAAGGAGCTGTTCGGCCAGCCGGATATCGACGGGGGCTTGATCGGCGGGGCTTCCCTGGTGGCTGACGACTTTATCGGCATTTGCGCTGCCGGCTGACAGATCAAGGATATTTCGTATGGAAATGCTGTTTCCCCTGCTGCTGACCATCCACATCCTGGTCGGTTTGTCCGTCATCGGTCTGGTTTTGATCCAGCACGGCAAGGGTGCCGACATGGGCGCAGCCTTCGGCAGCGGTGCCTCCGGCAGCCTCTTCGGCGCCTCCGGCTCGGCCAACTTTCTCTCCCGAATGACGGCCATTCTTGCTGCCGTATTCTTCCTGACCAGTTTGGGCTTGACCTACATGGCGAGTTCGAAGCCGAAAGCACCCGATAGTGTCATGGATGCGGTGAAGACCCAGCCGGCGATGCCGGCCGCACCGGTCGAAACACCGTCGGTTCCGGATTCAAAAGCAAAGGATATCCCTAAATAAATTAGTTATTTTATTGGGCGCATAAGTGGTATTATGGCGCCCGATTGCCCTAGCGTGCGGGAATCGGCACGTTAGGTGCAGGTTGCGGCCGACGTGGTGAAATTGGTAGACACGCTATCTTGAGGGGGTAGTGGCGAAAGCCGTGCGAGTTCGAGTCTCGCCGTCGGCACCAAGAATTCCGTGAGGTAACCGGCATGATCGGTTGCCCAACAGCGAGGAGACAGAGCGAAAGTGTTGGATAACTACTTTCCGGTGTTGGTGTTCGCGGTCGTTGGCATAGCCTTCGGCTTTGCCCCCATTCTCCTTGGCTGGCTGGTGGCGCCCAATCGCCCGGACAGCGAAAAGCTCTCCGCCTTCGAATGCGGCTTCGAGCCCTTCGAAGATGCGCGCATGAAGTTCGACGTGCGCTATTACCTGATTGCCATCCTCTTCATCCTCTTCGACCTGGAAATCGCCTTCCTCTTCCCGTGGGCGACGATCTTCAAGGAAATCGTCGCGACGCCCGAGGTGAAGATGTTCGGTTTCATCGAAATGCTGGTCTTCATTGCCATCCTGGTGGTTGGCTACGTCTACGCCTGGGTCAAGGGCGCCCTGGATTGGGAGTGACTCGACAGTGAGCATCGAAGGCGTCATGCAGGAAGGCTTCCTCACCACCACCTTGGACAAGGTGTTCAACTGGACGCGCACGGGTTCGATGTGGCCGATGACCTTCGGCCTGGCCTGCTGCGCGGTTGAGATGATCCACGCCGGCGTATCCCGCTACGACCTGGATCGCTTCGGCATCGTCTTCCGGGCGAGTCCGCGCCAGTCCGACGTGATGATCGTCGCCGGCACGCTGACCAACAAGATGGCGCCCGCGCTGCGCAAGGTTTACGACCAGATGGCCGAACCGCGCTGGGTGATTTCGATGGGCTCGTGCGCCAACGGCGGCGGCTACTACCACTACTCGTACTCCGTGGTGCGCGGCTGCGACCGGATCGTGCCGGTCGACGTCTATGTGCCGGGCTGCCCGCCGACCGCCGAGGCACTTCTGTACGGCCTCATCCAGTTGCAGAACAAGATCAAACGTACCTACACCATCGCCCGCTGATCCGGATTCCACTCGAACATGAGCGCCAAGCTGGAACGACTTTGTCAGAAACTAAGGGAAGTGTTCGGCGATCGCATCGGCGAGCCGGCCATCAGTTACGGTGAAGTAACGGTGATGGTGCTGGCCGCCAACTACCGCGATGTCGCAGTGACGCTGCGCGATCACCCGGAACTCAGGTTCGAGCAGTTGACCGACCTTTCCGGCATCGACTACTCGACTGCCGCCGGCCGGGCAGGGGGGCCGCGTTTTGCCGCCGTCAGCCACCTGCTGTCGGTCACCCACAACTGGCGCCTGCGCCTGCGGGTGTACGCGACCGACGACGCCTCGCCGACGCTGCCGACCATGACCGGCGTCTGGCGCGGCGCCAACTGGTACGAACGTGAAGCCTACGACATGTACGGCATCGTTTTCGAAGGCCATCCGGACCTGCGCCGCATCCTGACCGACTACGGCTTTGTCGGCCACCCGTTCCGCAAGGACTTCCCGATCTCGGGGTACGTTGAAATGCGCTATGACCCCGAGCAGCAGCGCGTGGTCTACCAGCCGGTCACCATCGAGCCGCGCGAGGTCACGCCGCGCATCGTGCGCGAAGCCCACTACGGAAAGGCGGGCGGCCGTGGCTGAGATCAAGAACTACCACCTGAACTTCGGCCCGCAGCATCCCGCTGCGCACGGCGTCCTGCGCCTGGTTCTGGAACTCGACGGCGAAGTGGTCGCCCATGCCGACCCGCACATCGGCCTCCTGCACCGCGGTACCGAGAAGCTCGCCGAGACGCGCACGTGGCTGCAGACGCTGCCCTATCTGGATCGCCTCGACTACGTGTCGATGATGTGCAACGAGCACGCCTACTGCCTGGCGGTCGAGAAGCTGCTCGGCGTCCAGGTGCCCATCCGCGCCCAGTACATCCGGGTGATGATGGACGAAATCACCCGCATCCTCAACCACCTGCTGAACATCGGCACCCATGCGCTCGATATCGGCGCCATGACCATGGTGCTCTACACGTTCCGCGAACGCGAGGACCTGATGGACGTGTACGAGGCGGTCTCGGGCGCGCGCCTGCATGCGGCCTACTACCGGCCGGGCGGCGTCTATCGCGACCTGCCGGAGCAGATGCCGCAGTACCGGGTCAATCGCTTCAAGAACGATGCGACGGTCAAGCGCCTCAACGCCGCGCGCGAAGGCTCGGTGCTCGATTTCATCGAGGACTTCACCAACCGCTTCCCGGCCTACGTCGCGGAGTACCACACGCTGCTGACCGACAACCGCATCTGGAAGCAGCGCACCGTCGGCGTCGGCGTCGTTTCGCCCGAGGACGCGCTGCAGTTGAGTTTCAGCGGCCCGATGCTGCGTGGTTCCGGTATTGCCTGGGACGTACGCAAGAAGCAGCCCTATGAAGTTTACGATCGCATGGATTTCGATATCCCGATCGGCACCAACGGCGATTGCTACGACCGGTACCTGGTGCGCATGGAGGAGTTCCTCCAGTCGAACCGGATCATCAAGCAGTGCGTCGAGTGGCTGCGCAAGAACCCCGGTCCGGTCATCACCGACGACCACAAGGTGGCGCCCCCGTCGCGCGAGGCGATGAAGGGCAACATGGAGGAACTGATCCACCACTTCAAGCTGTTCACGGAGGGCATGCACGTGCCGCCCGGCGAGGTCTATGCCGGCATCGAGCATCCCAAGGGCGAGTTCGGGGTCTGGGCGGTCTCCGACGGCGCCAACAAGCCCTACCGGATCAAGTTGCGCTCGCCGGGCTTCGCCCATTTGGCGGCACTGAATGAAATGTCCAAGGGCCACATGATCGCCGACGTGACGGCCATCATCGGCACCATCGACCTCGTCCTTGGCGATACGGATAGATAAGAAGATGCTGAGCCAGGAATCTCTGAAGCGAATTGACGGCGAAGTCGCCAAGTACCCGGCGGGCCAGCAGCAGTCGGCCGTGATGGCGGCATTGCGCATCGCCCAGGAAGAGAAGGGCTGGCTGGCCGGCGAGACCATCGAGTTCGTCGCCGGCTATCTCGGCATGCCGGCGATTGCCGCCTACGAGGTGGCGAGCTTCTACAACATGTACGACCTGCAGCCGGTCGGCAAGTACAAGCTGACCGTGTGCACCAACCTGCCGTGCGCCTTGTCGGGCGGCGTCCATGCCGCGGACTATCTCAAGCAGAAGCTGGGCATCGAATTCAACGAGACGACGCCCGACGGCAAGTTCACCCTGAAGGAGGGCGAATGCATGGGCGCCTGCGGCGACGCACCCGTGATGCTGGTCAACAACGTCCGGATGAAGAGCTTCATGACGCCGGACGAGATCGAAAAATTGCTGGCGGAGTGCAAATAACATGGCGCTGATCGAAGCGATCAATCCGCTGCTGACCGCCGGCTGGGCCAAGGGCGATGCAGGCTGGGGCATCAAGGAATACGAGGCGCGCGGCGGCTACCAGGCACTGAAGCGCATCCTGGCCGAGAAGATGACGCAGGATCAGGTCATCGCCGAGGTGAAGACCTCCGTACTGCGCGGCCGCGGCGGCGCCGGCTTCCCGACCGGCCTCAAATGGAGCTTCATGCCCAAGGGCGCGCCGGTCAAGTACGTCGTCTGCAATACCGACGAGGGCGAGCCCGGTACCTTCAAGGACCGCGACATCCTGCGCTACGACCCGCACGCGGTGATCGAGGGCATGATCATCGCCGGCTATGCGGTCGGCGCTGCGCTTGGCTACAACTACATCCACGGCGAGATTTTCGAACTCTACGAACGTTTCGAGCAGGCCCTCGCCGAAGCGCGCGCCGCCGGCTATCTCGGCAAGAACATTCTCGGTGCCGGCCTCGACTTCGACCTGTTTGCGCACCAGGGCTGGGGCGCCTACATCTGCGGCGAGGAATCGGCGCTGCTCGAGTCGATCGAAGGCAAGAAGGGCCAGCCGCGCTTCAAGCCGCCTTTCCCTGCCCAGGTCGGCCTGTTCGGAAAGCCGACCACCATCAACAACACCGAGACCTTCGCGGCGATTCCCTTCGTCTTCCGCATCGGCGGTTCGGCCTACCTCGACCTCGGCAAGCCCAACAACGGCGGCACCAAGCTGTTCTCGGTGTCCGGTCATGTCAACAAGCCCGGCAACTACGAAGTGCCGATGGGCACGCCCTTTGCCAAGCTGCTCGAGATGGCCGGCGGCATGCGCGGCGGCCGCAAGCTCAAGGCCGTGATTCCCGGCGGCTCGTCGGCGCCGGTCTTGTCGGCCGACATCATCATGGATTGCACGCTGGACTACGACTCGATCGCCAAGGCCGGCTCCATGCTCGGTTCCGGCGCCGTGATCGTCATGGACGAGACGGTGTGCATGGTCCAGGCGCTGGAGCGCCTGTCCTGGTTCTACTACGAAGAGTCCTGCGGCCAGTGCACGCCCTGCCGTGAAGGCACCGGCTGGCTGCACAAGATCATTCATCGCATCGAGCACGGCCAGGGCCGGCCCGAGGATCTCGATCTGCTGCTGGAGCTGGGTGGCAACATTGCCGGCCGCACCATCTGCGCGCTCGGCGACGCCGCCGTGCTGCCGGTACAGGGCATGCTCCGGCACTTCCGTGCCGAGTTCGAGTACCACATCGAACACAAGAAATGCCTGGTGCCGCGCGAGGTCCAGAAGGCCGGCAGCACCTTCCACACCCGGATGATGGCAGGTGCCGCATGCTAGAACTTGAAATCGACGGCAAGGCCCTGCAAGTCGCCGATGGCAGCACGGTCATCGATGCTGCGCATCAGGCCGGCGTCTATATCCCGCATTTCTGCTACCACAAGAAGCTGTCCATCGCGGCAAACTGCCGGATGTGTCTGGTGCAGGTCGAAAAGGCGCCCAAACCGCTGCCGGCCTGTGCGACACCCGTCACCAACGGCATGAAGGTCTTCACGCACTCCGACATGGCCGTCAAGGCGCAGCAGGGCGTGATGGAGTTCCTGCTCATCAACCACCCGCTCGATTGTCCGATCTGCGACCAGGGCGGCGAATGCCAACTGCAGGATCTCGCCGTCGGCTATGGCGGCAGCCGGTCTCGCTACCAGGAAGAAAAGCGCGTCGTGGTGAACAAGAACCTCGGCCCGCTGGTCAGCACCGACATGACCCGGTGCATCAACTGCACCCGCTGTGTGCGTTTCACGCAGGAGATCGCCGGCCAGATGGAACTCGGCCAGGCCTTCCGCGGCGATCGCGCCGAGATCATGCCGTTCATCGAGAAGACGGTCGACTCGGAACTGTCCGGCAACATCATCGACCTGTGCCCGGTCGGCGCGCTGACCTCGAAGCCTTTCCGCTTCGCGGCGCGCAGTTGGGAACTGGCGCGCCGCCAATCGGTGAGCCCGCACGACGCGCTGGGCAGCAACCTGATCGTCCAGGTCAAGCACGACCGGGTCTATCGCGTGCTGCCGTTCGAGAACGAAGACATCAACGAGTGCTGGCTTTCGGACAAGGATCGATTTTCCTACGAGGGTCTCAATTCCGGCGAGCGCCTGACCAAGCCGATGCTCAAACAGGGCGGCGTCTGGAAGGAAGTGGAATGGAACCAGGCCCTCGACTATGCCGCCCACGCGCTGCGCGACGTGGCCAATGAACACGGTGGCGGCGCCGTCGGCGCGCTGGTCAGCCCGCATGCCACGCTGGAAGAGATGGTCCTCGCCGGCAAGCTGATGCGCGGCCTGGGTTCCGAGAACATCGATTTCCGCCTGCGCCGGAGCGATTTCTCCGGCCAGCGCGCCGGGGTGCCCTGGCTGGGCATGCGGATCGCCGAGTTGAACAAGCTCGACCGTGCCCTGGTGGTGGGCGCCTTCCTGCGCAAGGACCATCCCCTGATCGCCCAGCGCCTGCGCCAGGCGGCGAAGCGCGGTACGCAGGTTTCCGTGATTCACTCGGCCGATGACGACCTGCTGATGCCGCTGGCCGGCAAGCTGATCGCCGCGCCGTCGCAACTTCCCGAGCGTCTTGCCCAGGTGGTCAAGGCCGCCGCCGAACTGAAGGGTGCTGCCTTCGACATGAAGGTCGCCGTGAGCCCCGAAGCGAAGCAGATCGCCGCGAGCCTGGTGTCCGGCCAGAATGCCGCGATCCTGCTCGGCAACTTCGCCCAGCAGCATGCCAAGGCGGCGACGCTCAACTGGCTCGCCCAGCAACTCGCCGAAATCCTCGGTTGTCGCTTCGGCTTCCTCGGCGAAGCGGCCAACTCGGTCGGCGGCTACGCCGCGGGTGCCGTGCCCGGCGCGAACGGCCTCGACGCTGCGCGCATGCTCGCCGAGCCGCGCCAGGCCTACCTGGTACTGGGTGCCGAAGCCGAACTCGACTGCGCCGACGGCCGACAGGCCCTGGCAGCGCTCAAGCAGGCGGCCAGCGTGATCGTGCTGTCGCCCTTCAAGTCCGCCGCTGCGCTCGAGTACGCCGACGCGATCCTGCCGATCGCGCCATTCACCGAGACCTCCGGCACCTTCGTCAATGCCGAAGGCCGCGTGCAAAGTTTCCAGGCGGTGAACCGGCCGCTGGGCGAAACGCGTCCGGGCTGGAAGGTGCTGCGGGTTCTCGCCAACGTGCTGAAGCTGGACGGCTTCGACCACGAGAGCAGCGAAGACGTGCGTGAGGAATGCCTTGGCGGCACCGGCGGCGCGCTGCTCGATTCGCTGGACAACGCCATCAGCGGCGTGGCAGTGGAACTGGCTGCCTCCGCTGCCGGCCTCGAACGCGTTGCCGAGGTGCCGATCCACTTTGCCGATCCGCTGGTGCGCCGGGCGGAGAGCCTGCAGCGTACCAAGGATGCCGCGGCGCCGACTGCGCGCATGAATGCCGCGACGCTGGCCGCCCTGCGCGTCGCCGCCGGCAGCCCGGTGAAAGTCAGCCGTGGCGATGCGCCGAGCATACTCGTCGCGGCGCTGGATGCCGGCCTGGCGGACAACTGCGTGCGGATTGCCGCCGGCCACGCGTCCACGCTCAACCTCGGTGCCTTGACGGGCGCCCTCAAAGTGGAACCTGCCTGATGGAAGCGTCGGTCCTGCACTTCTTCGAATGGCTCTGGGGACCCTACTGGGAGACCCTGTGGGCGTGGTTCAAGCCGGTCTGGCCGCTGATCTGGGTCATCATGAAGATCGTGGCCATCCTGGTGCCCTTGTTGCTGGGCGTCGCCTACCTGACGTTCTGGGAGCGCAAGATCATCGGTTGGATGCAGGTCCGTATCGGCCCCAACCGCGTCGGTTGGTGGGGCTTGATGCAGCCCATCGTCGACGGGGTCAAGCTTTTCCTGAAGGAAGTCATCCTGCCGGCCAGGGCCGATCCGTGGCTGTTCTTCCTGGCGCCGGCGCTGGCCATGGCGCCGGCCGTGGCGGTGTGGTCGGTCATTCCCTTCTTCGACGGCGGCGCCCTGGCCAACCTCGATGCGGGCGTGCTCTTCCTGCTGGCGGTCACCTCGCTGGGCGTCTACGGCGTCATCATCGCCGGCTGGGCGTCGAATTCGAAGTACCCGCTGCTTGGCGCCATGCGTTCCGCCGCCCAGATGGTTTCCTACGAGATTTCGATGGGCCTGGCACTGGTCTGCGTGCTGATGGTCTCCAACAGCCTCAACCTCTCCGACATCGTCCGCTCGCAGGGGCAGGGCAGTTTCGCCGATGCCGGCGTCGGCTTCCTGTCGTGGAACTGGCTGCCGCTGCTGCCGATGTTCTTCGTTTACCTGGTCTCCGGCGTGGCGGAAACCAACCGCGCGCCCTTCGACGTGGTCGAAGGCGAATCGGAAATCGTCGCAGGCCACATGGTCGAATACTCGGGCATGGCCTTCGCGATGTTCTTCCTCGCCGAGTACGCCAACATGATCCTGGTGTCGGCGCTGGTCTCGATCTTCTTCCTCGGCGGCTGGCTGTCGCCGTTCGGCGTCTTCCCCGATGGCATCCTCTGGCTGCTGGGCAAGATGTCCCTGATCCTGTTCGTCTTCCTCTGGCTGCGCGCAACGTTTCCGCGCTATCGCTACGACCAGATCATGCGTCTCGGCTGGAAGGTGTTCGTGCCGATCTGTCTGCTCTGGATTCCGGTCGTCGGCATCTGGATGATGTCGCCGTTCAACATCTGGAAGTGAGCTGACCAAAATGGGCGCCCGTGACCTGATCCAAACCTTCTCGCTCGGCGAACTCCGCCAGGGCCTGGCCGTGACCTTGCGCTACATGTTCGCGCGCAAGATCACGATCCAATATCCGGAAGAAAAAACGCCGGCCTCGCCGCGCTTCCGCGGCCTGCATGCGCTGCGCCGCTATCCCAATGGCGAAGAACGCTGTATCGCCTGCAAGCTGTGCGAGGCGGTCTGCCCGGCGCTGGCCATCACCATCGAGTCGGCCGAGCGCGAAGACGGCAGCCGGCGCACTACCCGCTACGACATCGACCTCACCAAGTGCATCTTCTGCGGCTTCTGCGAAGAAGCCTGCCCGGTCGATGCCATCGTCGAAACGCACGTCTTCGAGTACCACGGGGAAACGCGCGGCGACCTCTACTACACCAAGCAGATGCTCCTGGCCAACGGCGACCGCTATGAAGCGGAAATCGCCAAGGCCCGCGAGCAGGATGCCAAGTTCCGGTAAGCGCCCATGGAACTCAAGACCGTCGTCTTCTACGTCTTCGCCGCGATCATGCTGTTCGCGGCCCTGCGCGTCATCACCGCGCGCAACCCGGTGCACGCCGTCCTCTATCTGGTGCTGGCCTTCTTCAATGCCGGCGGCCTCTGGCTGACGCTGCAGGCCGAGTTCCTCGCCATCGCCCTGATCATGGTCTATGTCGGCGCCGTGATGGTGCTGTTCCTGTTCGTGGTCATGATGCTCGACATCGACATCGCGCGCCTGCGGCAGGGCTTCTGGTCCAACATGCCGCTGGCCGCGACGCTCGGCGTGCTGATGGCCGGCGAAATGGCGCTGGTGCTCTCAACCGACTACTTCGGTGCCACCTCCTTCCCCGACCAGGCGATGCCAGCCGACTACAGCAACACCAAGGAACTGGGCCGGCTGCTGTTCACCGATTACGTCTACCCCTTCGAACTGGCCTCGATCATCCTGCTGGTGGCCATCATCGCTGCCGTGGTGCTGACCCTGCGCCATCGCAAGGACGTCAAGCACCTCGATCCCGCCGCGCAGATCGCCGTCAAGCACACCGACCGCATCCGCGTGATCCGGATGCCCGCCGAAAAGGAAGCCGAATGATTGCCTTGAATCACTACCTCGTGCTTTCCGGTCTGCTGTTCGCGATCGGCGTGGTCGGCATCTTCCTCAACCGGAAGAACCTGATCGTCCTGTTGATGGCCATCGAACTGATGCTGCTGGCGGTGAACATGAACTTCGTCGCCTTCTCGCACTATCTCAACGACCTGGCCGGCCAGTTGTTCGTGTTCTTCATCCTGACGGTGGCCGCGGCCGAGTCGGGCATCGGCCTGGCGATCCTGGTCGTGCTGTTCCGCAATCTTTCCACGATCGATGTCGACAAACTCGACAGCCTGAAGGGCTAACGGCATGAAGACCCTGTACCTGATCATTCCCTTCGCCCCCCTGGTCGGCGCCATCGTCGCCGGCCTCTTCGGCAAGGCGATCGGCCGGGCCGGCGCGCACTGGGTGACCATCCTCGGCGTTACCGCATCGTTCGTCTGCTCGGTGCTGGTGATGCAGGACGTGCTGACCGGCAACACCTTCAACGGCTCGCTCTACACCTGGATGGAGGCGGGCGGCCTCAAGCTGGAGATCGGCTTCCTGGTGGACCGCCTGACGGCGATCATGATGATCGTCGTTACCTTCGTGTCGTTGATGGTGCATATCTACACCATCGGCTATATGGCGGAGGATCCCGGCTACCAGCGCTTCTTCAGCTACATCTCGCTGTTCACCTTCTCCATGCTGATGCTGGTGATGGCGAACAACTTCCTGCAGCTCTTCTTCGGCTGGGAAGCTGTCGGCCTGGTTTCCTACCTGCTGATCGGTTTCTGGTACACCCGCCCGACGGCGATCTACGCCAACCTCAAGGCCTTCCTGGTCAACCGCGTCGGCGACTTCGGCTTCCTGATGGGTATCGGCCTGATCGCCGCCTACGCCGGCAGCCTCGACTACGCCACGGTCTTCGCCAAGGGCGGCGAACTGGCAACGATCAGCGAGGCCGTCACCGGCTGGCCGCTGATCACCGCGGTCTGCATCGGCCTGTTCATCGGCGCCATGGGCAAGTCGGCGCAGTTCCCGCTGCATGTCTGGCTGCCCGACTCGATGGAAGGTCCGACGCCGATCTCGGCGCTGATCCACGCCGCCACCATGGTGACGGCCGGCATCTTCATGGTCTCGCGCATGTCGCCGCTGTTCGAGCTTTCCGACACTGCGCTGTCCTTCGTCATCGTCATCGGCGCCATCACGGCCCTGTTCATGGCGCTGATCGCCATCGTCCAGACCGACATCAAGCGCGTCGTCGCCTACTCGACCCTCTCGCAGCTCGGCTACATGACCGCGGCGCTGGGCGCCTCGGCTTATTCGGCCGCGATCTTCCACCTGATGACCCACGCCTTCTTCAAGGCGGTCCTCTTCCTCGGTGCCGGCTCGGTGATCATCGCCATGCACCACGAGCAGGACATGCGGCGCATGGGCGGCCTGCGCAAGTACATGCCCATCACCTACCTGACCGTCCTGATCGGCGCCATCGCCAACGCCGGCCTGCCGCCGTTCGCCGGCTTCTTCTCCAAGGACTCGATCATCGAGGCGGTGCAACTGGCGCACATTCCCGGCGCCGCCTTTGCCTACTATGCCCTCCTGGCGGGCGTCTTCGTCGGCGGCTTCTATTCGTTCCGGCTGGTCTTCTTCGCCTTCCACGGCGAGGAGCGCTTCCGCCACGCGGGCGGCCATCACGGCGACCACGGCGCGCATGGCCACGGCCACCATGCCGAGCCCCACGAATCGCCAAAAGTGGTCACCGTGCCGCTGATCCTGCTGGCTATTCCGGCCATCCTGGCCGGCTTCCTGATCGGGCCGATGCTGTTCGGCGGCTATTTCGGCGAAGCGATCCAGATCGCGCCCCGGCACGCCAGCATCGCCCACATGGCAGAGGAGTTCCACGGGCCGTGGGCCATGGTTCTGCACGGCTTGATGGCACCTCCGTTCTGGCTGGCGCTGGCCGGCGCCGCCACGGCCTGGTTCCTTTACATCAAGCGTCCGGAGTTGCCCACCGTCATCAAGGCGAAGTTCGCCACTCTCGCCATGATTCTGGAAGAGAAGTACGGTTTCGACCGCTTCAACGACTGGTTCTTCGCCGGCGGCGCGCGCATGGTCGGTCGCGGCCTCTGGAAGGCGGGCGACGAGGTCTTGATCGACGGCGTTGCCGTCAATGGTTCGGCCAAGGCGGTCGGACGTTTCGCCGGCGTGGTCCGCCTGTTGCAGAGCGGTCATATTTACCAGTACGCCTTCTCCATGATCCTCGGCCTGTTCGTGCTGATGACGCTCTGGCTGAACCGTAGCTGACAGGAATAACAGCGGATGAACTCCTCCCTTCTGAGCCTCGCGATCTGGGTACCGATCATCGGCGCGCTTCCCTTGCTCGCCCTCGGCTCCGAGCGCCGCGAGCTGGTGCGCTGGCTGGCGCTGGCCGTGGCCATTGCCGGCTTCGCCGTCACCCTGCCGCTCTATCTCGACTTCGACCGCCAGTTCGTCGGCATGCAATTCGTCGAGATGGCGCCCTGGATTCCGCGCTTCAACGTCCAGTACTTCCTCGGCGTCGATGGCATTTCCGTGCTGTTCATCCTGCTCAATGCCTTCGTCACCATCCTGGTGGTGCTGGCCGGCTGGGAGGTCATCCAGGAGAAGGTCGCCCAATACATGGCCGCCTTCCTGATCATGTCCGGCCTGATGAACGGCATCTTCGCCGCGCTCGACGCCATGCTGTTCTACGTGTTCTTCGAGGCCAGCCTGATTCCGATGTACATCATCATCGGCGTCTGGGGCGGACCGAGCCGCGTCTATGCGGCGTTCAAGTTCTTTCTCTACACGCTGCTCGGCTCGCTGCTGATGCTGATTGCACTGTTCTACCTGTTCCTGCAGGCGGGCGGCAGTTTCAACCTGCTCGAATGGCACCAGTTGCGGCTGACCATGACGCCGCAGATCCTGATCTTCGTCGCTTTCCTGATCGCCTTCGCCGTCAAGGTGCCGATGTGGCCGGTCCATACCTGGTTGCCGGACGCCCACGTCGAAGCCCCGACCGGCGGCTCGGTGGTGCTGGCGGCCATCATGCTGAAGCTCGGCGCCTACGGCTTCATCCGGTTCTCGCTGCCCATCCTGCCCGATGCCAGCCACTACCTGGCGCCGATGATGATCGCGCTGTCGCTGATCGCGGTGGTGTACATCGGCTTCGTCGCCCTGGTCCAGGCCGACATGAAGAAGCTGATCGCCTATTCGTCGATCTCGCACATGGGCTTCGTCACCCTCGGCTTCTTCATCTTCAACCAGATCGGCGTCGAAGGCGCGCTGGTGCAGATGATCTCGCACGGCTTCGTCTCGGCGGCGATGTTCCTTTGCGTCGGCGTCATGTATGACCGCATGCACTCGCGGCAGATCGCCGACTACGGCGGCGTGGTGAACAAGATGCCGAAGTTCGCCGCCTTCTTCATGCTGTTCGCGATGGCCAACGCGGGCTTGCCGGCCACCTCCGGCTTCGTCGGCGAGTTCATGGTCATCCTGGGCGCCGTCAAGCACAACTTCTGGGTCGGCTTCGCCGCCGCGACGACGCTGATCCTCGGTGCCGCCTACACCCTCTGGATGTACAAGCGCGTCGTGTTCGGTGCCGTCGGCAACGACCATGTGGCCGAATTGACCGACATCGGCTGGCGCGAATTCCTGGTCCTTGCCCTGCTGGCGGCCGCCGTACTGGCCATGGGCATCTATCCCTTCCCATTCACCGACATCATGCACGCTTCAGTGGATAACCTGCTGAAGCATGTCGCGATGAGCAAGCTGTAACCCGGCGCGAGAGCAACGATGCTGAACAACTTCGTGATGCCCGACCTGTATCCGGCCGCGCCGGAACTCTTCCTGGCGACCATGGCCTGCGTGATCCTGCTCGTCGACCTGTTCGCCGGCCCGGCCCGCCGCTGGCTGACCGGCTCGCTGACCCTGCTGACCCTGATCGGCTGCGCGGCGGTGACCTTCCTCACCTTCGACGGCACCTCGTCGCTGACCTTCGCCAACATGTTCATCGACGATCCGGTCGCGGACTTCCTGAAGTTCCTGGTCTGCATCGCAGTGGTGGTCGTGCTGATCTACGGCCGTGACTACATGGCCGAGCGCAACCTGGACAAGGGCGAGTACTACCTGCTGGTGCTGTTCGCGACGCTGGGCATGATGGTCATGATCTCGGCCTACAACTTCCTCACCCTCTACCTGGGCCTGGAGATGATGTCGCTCTCGCTCTATGCCATGGTGGCGATCGATCGGGACTCGCCGCGCGCCACCGAGGCGGCGATGAAGTACTTCGTGCTCGGCGCGCTGGCCTCCGGCCTGCTGCTCTACGGCATGTCGATGATCTATGGCGCCACCGGCACGCTGGAACTCGGCCTGGTCGCCCAGGCACTGCAGGACGGCGTCGCCAACCGGACCATCATGGTCTTCGGCCTGGTCTTCCTGGTTGCCGGCATCGGCTTCAAGCTGGGCGTCGTGCCCTTCCACATGTGGGTGCCCGACGTCTATCACGGCGCCCCGACCGCAGTGACCCTGTTCATCTCCTCGGCACCCAAGCTGGCCGCGTTCGCCATGGCCCTGCGCCTGCTGGTGTCCGGCCTGTTCGGCATGGCCGACCAGTGGCAGACCATGCTGATGATCATGGCCGTGCTGTCGATCGGCATCGGCAACTTGGCGGCCATCGCGCAGCAGAACATCAAGCGCATGCTGGCCTACTCGGGCATCTCGCACATGGGTTTCATGTTGCTGGCCCTGATGAGCGGCGTAGTCGGGCGCGAGACCGACCCGATGGCGCTGGTCAATGCCTACAGCTCGGCGATGTACTACAGCGTCGCCTACGTGATCATGTCGCTGGGCGCCTTCGGCATGGTGCTGCTGCTGTCGCGGGCCGGCTACGAGGCCGAGAACCTGGAAGACTTCAAGGGCCTCAACAAGCGCAGCCCGTGGTTCGCCCTGATGATGATGGTGATCATGCTGTCGATGGCCGGCATTCCGTTCTTCGTCGGCTTCTTCGCCAAATTCACCGTCCTGCTGGCCGCCGTGGCCGCCGAGCATGTCGTGGTGGCCGTGATCGCGGTGATGTTCTCGCTGGTCGGCGCCTACTACTACCTGCGCGTGGTCAAGCTGATGTATTTCGATGCGCCGGTCGACAGCGCGCCGATCCGGGCCAGTGTCGACATGAAAATCCTGCTGTCGGCCAACGGCCTTGCCGTCGCCCTGCTGGGCCTGTTCCCGAATACCTTGATGATGCTCTGCACGGCGACCCTGGTGCGGTCGCTCTGATTCAGGCGGCCTGCGCGTAGCGCTCCTTGGCGGCTCGGGCCTCGGCAGCTTCCTTGGGCGAGTAGGCCTTGCCCGACCACAGCATCCGATAGGCGATCTCCTCGTTGCCGTTTTCGCAGAGTTCCAGCACCTGGCGGAACAACGGCTGGAAGGTCGCGCTGCGGTGCGAGGCCTCATGCTCCTCGAAGGAGCGCCAGAAAGTGATGATCAGCGCCTCGCGGTCCTTCATCGGACTGGCCACCGACTGGCCCACGGTGCTGCCCTCGTTGGATATCATGCCGCTGTTGAGCACCACCATGCCGCCGATGAAACCTGTCTCCGAGTGATAGGTCTTCACGTTCTCGCAAAGCATGGCGACGCGCTCTTCGAGATCATCGACCGTGTAGGCGGGCTTGAGGACGACGCGATTGACGGTGACGACGCCGTCGCCGTCGAAACCAGGAATGAATCCGGACATGCTAGCCTCCGTGGCGGGTTGGTTGACCAAGAGATGCGGCTGTTCGCCAAAAGTTCAATAGGAATCAATGCCCTATGAAGAGTATGGATGATTCGGATTTCCACGAGGAAACACTGAATACGGAAGAGGTCTTCGCCGGCAAGCTGCTGCACGTGCACCGTGACGCGGTACGGCTGCCGGACGGCAAGGAAAGCGTGCGGGAATGGATCACCCACCCGGGTGCGGTCGTCGTCATCGCACTCCTCGAGAATGGCAACCTCCTGTTCGAGCGCCAGTTCCGCTATCCGCTGCGGCAGGTCTTCCTCGAACTGCCCGCCGGCAAGATCGATCCGGGCGAACACATCCTCGATACGGCCCGCCGCGAGTTGCGCGAGGAGACCGGCCACAAGGCCAGGTTCTGGCGGCATCTCGGCACCATGCATCCCTGCATCGGCTACTCCAACGAGCGGATCGAGATCTTCCTGGCCAGGGAACTGACCTACGTCGGCCACGCGCTCGACGACGGCGAGATTCTTGAGGTCATCGAACTGAGCGTCCATGATGCGCTGCTGTGCGTTCGCGACGGCGAAATCACCGACGCCAAGACCATCACCGCGTTGCTCTGGGCAGAGAAGATCCTCTCGGGCGAGTGGCCGCTTCCGGCGTAAAATCGGGCCTTCTAAGTCGAGGAAACACCATCGCAATGGATTCGGCCGTTCCGCGCCCCAGTGAAATCGATCTGGACGTCGACGACGCGACCAAGCTCCAGGCCCTGAGCATCATCTCCGAGGTCTCGGCGAGCCTGGCCGACGAGGACGACGTCGAGGAACTGCTCGGCCGCTTCCTCGGCACCATGCTGAAACTGGCGCACGCCAGCGCCGGGGCGGTACGCGTGGTGACCACCGACGGCCGTCACCTGCGCCTGGTCGCCGCGCGCGGGCTGCCCGCCGAGGTGGTCGAATGCGAACGCGTCGTGGCCATCGACTGCGGCCAGTGCGGCATGGCGGTGCGCGACAACCGCACGCACTACGAAATCGACCTGCACGACTGCGCGGTGCGCACCGGCCATCCCTATTTCGATCGCGACTGTCGAGCCATGGTCGTGGTGCCGCTCCAGCACGGTGGCCACCTGCTCGGCACCTACAATCTGTTCCTGCCCGAGCAGTTCGAGCTGCCCGAGGAAGTCGTCATCCTGTTCCGCTCGATCGGCGAGCACCTCGGCATGGCGCTCGAGAATGCGCGCCTGAAGCGCGAAAACCTGCGCATCGCGCTGATGAACGAGCGGCAGATGATGGCCGCCGAGATCCACGATTCGCTGGCGCAAACGATGGCCTACATGAAGATGCGCGTCGCGCTGTTGCAGGACGCGCTGACCGACGGCGAAGCCGTGCGCGCCGGCAAGTATTCGGCCGACGTCGCCCAGGCGCTCGACGTCGCCTATGGCCAGTTGCGCGAGCTGCTGACGCAGTTCCGCAATCGCATGGACCCGCTCGGCCTGGCCCACGCGCTCAAGGAAATGGCCAAGGGCTTCCAGGATCGGACCGGCATCGCGCTCAGGTTCGACAACGGCGTCTCCGACCTGCGCCTGACGGTTGACCAGGAAGCGCAGGTCTTCTTCATCATCCAGGAGGCGCTGGCCAACGTCGTGCGCCACTCGGGCGCGACCAAGGCGCGCCTGTCGCTGGAAGGGGCGGGCGACTACTACGTGGCGACGGTCGAGGACAACGGCCGCGGCGGCCAGGGCTTCTTCGCGATCGCCAACCGCACCAGCGGCTTCGAGGAGCATCCGCGCCTGCGCGACCATTTCGGCCTTGCCATCATGCGCGAGCGGGCGCGCAAGATCGGCGGCCGCGTCGAGGTCGCCAATCTGCCGCAAGGCGGCTTCCGGGTCAGGCTGACATTCCCGGTCATGGCATTGAGGTCCACCGCGTGAGCGAAGCGCAGATCCGGGTATTGCTGGTCGACGACCATACGCTGTTCCGCAAGGGGCTGGCCGAATTGCTCGAGCAGCGCGGCGAGATCAGCGTCGCCGGCATGGCGGCCAACGGCGACGCGGCGCTGGTCATGCTGGACGAGCTGCAGCCCGACGTGGTGATCACCGACCTCAACATGCCGCCGCAAGGCGGCATCGCGCTGTTGCGCCGCATCCGTGCCCAGGACTGGCGCGGGCCGGTGCTGATCCTGACCGTGTCCGACGCCGAGGAGGACCTCGCCAACGCCATGCGTGCCGGCGCGCAGGGCTACCTGCTCAAGGACATGGAACCGGACGACGTCGTCGATGCCGTGCAGCGCGCCGTGCGCGGCGAAACCGTGGTCGCCCCGACCATGACCATGAAGCTGGTGCGCCTGCTGCAGGGCGGACCGGCCGCGGAAAAGGTCGATGTCTTCAAGCAGCTCACGGCCCGGGAAAAGGAGATTCTTGAATTCCTCACCCAGGGCCTGTCCAACAAGGCCATCGCCCGCTCGCTCGACATCAGCCACGATACCGTCAAGCTGCACGTGCGCCACATCCTCTCCAAGCTCAACCTCACCTCGCGTGTCGAAGCGGCCGTGTTCGCAGTCGAACACAAGACGGCCAAGCGGGAGCAGTAGACACGGTGGTGGCGTACCGCCACGGCTGACTTTTCCCTAATCCCAGCGATCCAATAGAGGCACTTGCTCTTGGCACATGCTATCACCCGTGATAGCATTGAATCGATGAAAACGGTTGTGGTCGATACGAGCGTATTCGTTTCCGCGCTGATCGGAAAGGCGGGCGCTTCGCGGGAAGTGATTCGGCGCTGTCTGGATGGACGTTACCGCCCTTGCATGTCCTTGGCGTTGTTTGCCGAATATCGCGACCTGCTGGGGCGCCACGAGTTGTTCAGCAGGTCGCCGCTTGACGCTGACGAACGCGAGGAGTTGTTTCGGGCGCTGATGGCGGTAAGCCGTCTTGTCGATGTGTACTTTCTCTGGCGACCGAATCTGCCGGATGAAGGCGACAACCATGTGCTGGAACTGGCCGTGGCGGCACAAGCGGAAGCCGTCGTCACCCACAACCGGTCCGACTTCCTGCGTGCCGAACTGCGTTTTCCAGAGTTGCGGATTCTTTCGCCGGCCGAATCGTTGAAGGAGAGTTGATATGTCAGTTGTTACTTTGCGCATTCCGGATGACAAGCATGCGCGTCTGAAGGATCTCGCGGCCAGTCGGCACACGAGCGTCAACCGCTTGCTCGACGAACTGGCGACCGTTGCCTTGGTTCAGCACGATCTGGCCGTCCAGTTCCGTGCCGCCGCCGCATCTGGCGACCCGGCGCGGGGTTTGGCCTTGCTCGACAAGCTCGACAACTACTTCGTCAAATAGCGCAAGCGGCAGTCCGAGCATCGGCCCCGGTTCTTCACACCGATTGCCGCATACGTGACCCCGGACCTTTTTCTTTGCATCCACTTCGCTTTGTAGCCGCGCTGCTCTGCGTGCTTGTCGTCCTTCAGGATTCGCTTGCGCAGAACACTCGGTTGCGCCCTCCGCCCGAACTCATCGGTGTGCAGTTACAGCGCAATCCATTCGAAAAGTATCCACGAGTCGTCGACAACATTTACGTCCATGACCGTTCTCTTTTCGGTCGATATGTAGGTACCACGATTGCTCCGCTTGATACGGACAAAGATGATGCCATCGAGGACCATCGAAGGCTTGGCACGATCACGATTGCACCCGGCGTCAAACTTTACGTTGAGGCTACCACGCAACCGATGAGCGCCAGTTTGGAACTGAGGGACCCAAAGACCGGGGTGCTGGTACATGCATTCTCGTTCTATGGTCCGGTTACAGAGCCTGTGCTCTTTACAGGCCAGGGAACGGCATTCGAGTATGCTCAACTTGAGCCACTTTGCGGGCAAGCGGCAGTAACCAGGAAGTTTGAATTTGTGGGCGGGAAACTCGTTGAGGTTCAGCAGCCACTGCTCCTGGTCAACTCGGAGACGGAACTCCTCAGGAACGCAACGCTGTACTCGTCTGAGACTGAAAAGAGTCCCGTCGTCGCATCCTTGGTAAAGGGTATGCGAGTGACTGCAATTACCTATCGGCATCCTGATCAGTTCTGGATCAAGACCCCGCTTGGTTTAACGGGTTGGCTACTCGACAACAATCCCGCTGGTTCCTCGCTTGCGATCACGCAGTGCAACTGAATTCCGGGAGCGATCCTGCCCGTGGGAACCGCCAGGGCTTACCGTAGGTCCCAAATGGCGTAGCTGGACCGTTTACTCCATACCGGGAGTTGGCATGAGGACCCCGCGGAACGATAACCTCGCCGAATTGATGGGCAACCTGCCGATGTTCGCGGGCGTCGACGCGCCCGTCATTGACACCATTGCTGCCTTGTCATCCAGGAAGCAGGCGAGCGGCGGGGAGCGCGTCTACGCGCAAGGTGAGGTGGCGCGCGCTTTCTATTTCGTTCTGTCGGGTCACGTGCGCAGAACGATTCTTTCGTCAGAGGGCGGCGAGAAGGTCATTGACGTCGTCGGTCCCCGGCATCAGGTTGGACTGAGCGAACTGGTCGGGGCCAGCCACTACATATCGACGGCAGAGGCGGTTGGCGACTCCATGCTGCTCGGTATCGGTCGGGAAGGGCTGGAGCGGGCCATGAGCCTTAGCCGCGACGTTTCCTTGCGCGTGCTTGCCGCTGTTGCCGAGCAGCACTTGGCGCTGGAGCAGGAGGTCGCCTCCACCTACTTCCACTCCAGTTGCAGGCGATTGGTCAACTATCTGCTATCCTTGGCCGGAACGCATTTGGACGCGCCTGCGGAGGAGGTCGTGGTGCTGCCGATCAGCAAGAGCCTGCTGGCCGAACGAATGGGTGTTACGCCCGAAACGCTGTCGCGCGCGTTCCGGGATCTCACCGACGCCGGATTGATCTCGATGTATGGCAGGACCATTACCCTGTCGACCAAGCTCATTGGGCGCGCTCACAGCGGGGTTGGCACGAGTGGCCCGAACATCGCGGACGATGGGCGGGGTCGCCCCGGGCGTCGGCGTTCGGACTTCTGGATCGACCGGAGGGCGCTATCGGATTCCCTGGGATCGCGCGGTTGGGTGCGCTGACTTGTCAGCGGCCTTCGGCGTGCCAGGCGAGCTTGTCATGCAGCTTGACGACCTCGCCGACGATGATCAGCGTCGGCGCTTTGAGGTGCGCGGCTTCGGCGAGTTTGGGCAGGGTCGCCAGCGTGCCGGTCACGGTGCGCTGGTTCGGCGTGGTGCCTTGCTGGACGATGGCGGCGGGCCAGTCGGGCGGCAGGCCGTGTTCGATCATCTTGCTGCAGAGCACGGGCAGGCCGTGCAGGCCCATGTAGATCACGACGGTCTGGCGGCGGCGGGCGAGGCCGGGCCAGTCGAGGTTCATGCTGCCGTCGCGCAGGTGGCCGGTGACGAACACGCAGGCCTGGGCGTAGTCGCGATGGGTGAGCGGGATGCCGGCATAGGCGGCGACGCCGGCTGCCGCCGTGACGCCGGGTACGACTTCAAAGGGCACGCCCTGCGCGGAGAGCGTCTGCACTTCCTCGCCGCCGCGGCCGAAGGTGTAGGGGTCGCCGCCCTTGAGCCGCACGACGCACTTGCCGGCCTTGGCCAGACGCACGAGCAGGTGGTTGATGTCTTCCTGCGGAATCGCGTGGTTGCCGCGCTCCTTGCCCGCGTAGATGCGTTCGGCGGTCGGTGAGACGCGATCCAGGATCGCTGGCGACACCAGGGCATCGTAGACCAGCACATCCGCCTGGGCGAGCAGGTCGGCGGCGCGCAAGGTCAGCAGCGACGGATCGCCGGGGCCGGCGCCGACCAGATAGACGGTGCCGGGTTGGGCAGGACGCGCACTCATGAACACTTGCTGCTGCCGCAGGAGCCGCAGCCGCTCGGCTGCTGGCGGCCGCTGCAGGCACTGTCGTTCGGGTTGATGAAGATGAACTGGAACTCGCCGGGGCGCAGTTCCACGAAATCGAGCGTCGCTTCGTCGAGCAGTTCCTGGCTGTGCGGCGAGATCAGCAACTGCACGCCCTCGCAGTCGAGTATCAGGTCGTTCTCGCGCTCCTCGTCGAAGCCCATGCCGTAGGACATCTGGCCGTCGTCGTCGATCTTGGCGGCGACGCGCAGGCAGGGATTGTCGTCCTGCATCTCGGCGGCAATTCGGATCTGCTCGGCGGCGGCGGGGGTCATCTTGAACATTGCTGGGCCTCCTGGCCTTGCACGGTCTGGCGTATGAAGTTCACGAAGCGCGCCGGCCAGTCGCAGCCGGCCGCATTGCGCAAGTGAGTATACGAGGCGAGCAGATTCTTGCGCACGATGCCGTCGTGGCTGCCATCGACGCCGTGGCCGCGCTTCATGTCGTAGGCGAACACGGTGTCGGCGGGCAGGTTGCGGATGTCGGAGTAGTGGAATTCGTGGGCATTGATCACGGGCGCTTCACTTGCGCCGTGCCAAGGGTGGGCGGCAGTCGGCTGCAATTTTACGTAGCCGCGCCCGACCGGCTTGTCCTGCATGACGATGTCGCCGGCGATGGCGCCGACCATGCGCCGCTTCTGGCCGTGCCACTCGATGCTGCGGCCCAGGTACATCAGGCCGCCGCATTCGGCGTAGGTGGGCAGGCCGGCTTCGATGGCGTCGAGGATGGAACTGCGCATGGTGACATTCGCTTCCAGTCCGTCGATGAAGCTCTCGGGAAAGCCGCCGCCGATGAACAGGCCGTCGCACTCGGGCAGGCGCGGATCGCGCAGGGTGTCGAAGAAGACCAGTTCGGCACCGGCCAGGCGCAGGGCATCGAGGTCGTCGGCGTAGTAGAAGCCGAAGGCGGCATCGCGGGCGATGGCGACGCGTATTGGCGTGCTCCCACGGGGATTCCCTCCGGTCACGCCACGGCTGACTTCTTCGAGAGGTGGATGGGGCAGGGCTACGTCGGTCGCGGATATCTGCAACAGGCGGTCGAGGTCGACCTGTTCGGCGACGGCGCGGGCGATCTCGGCGACATGGCGCTCGGCAGCGTGGGTCTCGTTGGCCGGCATCAGGCCGAGGTGGCGCTCGACCAACTGCATGCGCGGATCGCTCTGGATGGCGCCGATCACGGGTACATCGGTGTAGTGCTCGATCACCGCGCGCAGCTTGGCCTCGTGGCGGCGGCCGCCCAGCTTGTTGAGGATGACGCCGGCGATCCGGATGTCGCGATCGAAGGCCTGGTAGCCGAGGATGAGCGGCGCAATGCCGCGCGTCATGCCGCGCGCGTCGAGCACCAGGACGACCGGCAGGCCGAGCAGCTTGGCCAGCGCGGCATTGCTGTTGGCACCTTCGAGGTCGAGGCCGTCGTAGAGGCCGAGATTGCCCTCGACCAGGCAGACGTCGGCGTCGCAACCGTAGCGGGCGAACTGCGCGCGGATTTCCTCATCGCGCGAAAGGAAGAAATCGAGGTTGCGGCAGGCCCGGCCGGCGGCGGTGCCCAGCCAGAGCGGATCGATGTAGTCCGGACCCTTCTTGTACGGCTGCACTGCCAGGCCGCGTTCCCGCAACGCGGACGCAATGCCCAGCGAGACGGTGGTCTTGCCGGACGATTTGTGCGCGGCCGATATCAGGAATCGGTGCATGACGGCCGGGCGTCCGACGCTCAGTCGGTGATGTTGAGCATCGCTTCCAGATGGGCGATGTCGTCTTCCGGCATGAAACTCAGCACGCGCACGCCTACCGCCGTCATGGTGAAGGCGATGCCGATGCCGCCCAGGCCGAGCAGGAACTCCGGCCAGCTCGGCGAATAGGTGTCGATGCGGCCGTCGAAGAAACTGCTGGCCGTCTCCATGCCGGGGAAGATCCCCAGCGGGAAGGCCTGGCCGCCGATGATGAAGACGTAGAGTTGGCAGAAGGCGCCGAGGATCACCAAGCCGGAGGCGGTGGCTACAGACCCGCACAGGGACGACAGGCCGGGCAGGTAGAGCAGCAGCAGCGGCAGGATGGTGCCGAGGAACAGCCAGCCGCCCCAGAACAGCACCGGGAAGATGCCGCCGTCGATCAGGATGAAGCGCTCGAAGGCGACTTCCTTGGCGAAGTAGAGGTTGGTCAGGTGATAGACCGCGACGAAGTAGAACACCGCGGCGACGAACACCCCGAGCAGGTTCTTCATGCGGTTGCGCACGGCCTGATGGACGGTCAGGCCGTTCCAGGCGTACATCACGCGCTGGACGATCATGAACACCGCCAGGCCCCAGGCGAAGGACATGATGATGAACATCGGCGCCAGGACGGCCGCATGGTAGGCCTGCCGCGCGACCAGGAAGCCGAAGATGGAACCGGTGCCGGTGGTGAGCAGCAAGCGCCAGATGAAGGCCGCGAAGCCGGCCGGCTTCGTCCAGGGGTTCATGCGCCGTTCCATCAAGGTCCACAGATAGACGGCGACGATGCCGAACATGCCGGGATAGAGGATGACGTTCCAGCCGAATACCGAGGTCGGGTTGAAGTGCGTCATGGCGATGATCAGGCGATCGGCGCGGCCGAGGTCGAGCATGATCACCGCGAGGCCGCCGGCCAGCATGGCGATGCACAGCAGGCCGGAAAGCGGCGCACGCTTCTTGTAGAGGACCTTGCCGAACACCGAGCCGATCGAGGCGACGTTGAGCACGCCGGAGGCGGCGACGATCAGGAAAATGGCGAAGACATGCGGCATGCCCCAGACGATCTGGTTGTTCATGCCGGTGACGACGTGACCGCTGTGCTCCATGTAGAGTGCCGCGGCGAGGCCGATGGCGACGATGGCGGCGCCGAAACCGGCCACCAGATAGAACAGGTGTTCTTCGCGGCGGGAGAACGGGACCAGGTTCATGGGGTCAGATTCCTTGGTAACGGACGCCGGTGTTGAGCTTCAGGTCGGCGCGCACCTGCGTGGTGGCGGTCTGCGCGATGCGGCGGGCGATGTCGCTGTTCGGGTCCTCGAGGTCGCCGAACAGCATGGCGCCTTCCGGGCAGGCTTCGACGCAGGCCGGCTTCTGGCCCTTGTCCACGCGATGGACGCAGAGCGTGCATGATTCGACGCAGCCGAGGCCGCGCGGCACTTCGGGGTTCTGCTGGGTGAGCGGCTGATGCACGAAGGAGCGCGCCTTGTACGGGCAGGCCATCATGCAGTAGCGGCAGCCGATGCAGATGTGGCGGTCGACCAGGACGATGCCGTCGGCGCGCTTCATCGAAGCGCCGGTCGGGCAGACATCGACGCAGGGCGGCTCGGCGCAGTGCTGGCACATCATCGGCAGCGAGTGCTGGCGGCCGTTCTTCGGGTCCTTGATGTCGATCTTGCGGATCCACTGCGCGGCCTGGCGCGGGTCGGCGACCTGCTCGTTGATGCCGTTCTCGGTGGCGCAGGCGGAGACGCAGGCGGTGCAGCCGCTGGCGCACTTGGTGGTGTCCACCAGCATGCCCCAGCGCTGCAATTTGGAGGCCGGCTCGCCGGCCGGCCGCGCCTGCGCGACCTGCATCAGGTGCACGCCCGGGGCGATGGCGACCAGGCCAAGTCCGGCGGATGCGGCCAGGAAGCCGCGGCGATCGTTGTTGCTCATGGCTTGACTCCTGCTGCCTTGAATCCGGCCTTGGGCTGGTGGCAATCCCAGCAATCGAGCTTGACGGCGGCGTAACTGTGGCAGCTTTCGCAGAAGTGGTCCTTGCCGATCACCGAGCCGGTCGACTTGCCGGCATGGCACTCGATGCAGCCGTTCAGGCTGGCCGGTTTGCCACGCACCCCTTTGCGCATCGTTTCGTCGCGCTGGTGCTTGAGCATGTCCATGTGGTTGCGCCGCATCTCTTCGGTCGGCGCGATGCACTTGCCCTCGTTGGCGATCACGATGGTCGGCTTCGGCACGCCGTCGCCGGCCCACGCCGAAAAAGTCAGCCATGGCAGTACGCCAAGCAGGAACAAAGTGACCGCGCGTCGCATGGTGGGATTCCTTATTCGCCGAGGCCCATCTGGATATAACCGGTCGGACAGACATCGTGGCAGATGTGGCAGCCGATGCACTTGTCGTAGTCCGTCGCCACGTAGCGGCCGGTCGTCGCGTCGGTCTTCTTGACCTTGTAGACGGCAGTCTGCGGGCAATAGACGACGCAGTTGTCGCACTCGAAGCACAGGCCGCAACTCATGCAGCGCTTGGCCTCGGCGACCACCTGCTTGTCGTCGAGCGGATCGAGGCGCTCCTCGAAGTTGCCCAGCGCGCTTTCCTTGGTCAGGTGCGTGATGACGCGCATGTTGCGCGGCGTGTATTGGAAGTGGCCGAGGAACAGCTCGTCGTGCGGGATGACGTAGCGGTCCGAGCGGTTGTCGAAGTTGTGCACGGCGCCCTTGGCGGCATCGGTGCCGCGGATCGGCTCCCTGACTTCCTCGAAGCCGACGTTCTTCTCGACGTACTTGCGCATCAGGTCGAAGGTATGGACGTCGATCTTCGGCCGACGGCCGACCGGCGCGCCGGACAGGAACTGGTCGATGCCGTCGGCGGCAATGGCGCCATGGCCGACTGCCGTGGTCAGCAGGTGCGGGCGGATGATATCGCCGCCGGCGAAGACGCCGGGCTTGTTCTGCACCTGATAGTTCTTGTCGGCAGTGAGGCCGCCCTTGCCGTTGTTGAACTCTTCGAGGCCGGTGAAATCGACCGACTGGCCGATCGCGGAAACGATCAGGTCGGCGGGCAGTTCCTTTTCGGTACCTTCGATGGGCTTGATGTCGAGGCGGCCGCCGACCATCTTGGCCTCGCATTGCTTGACGCGCAGCGCGGTGGCGCGGCCATCGGTGCCTTTGAGCACGGCGACCGGCATCCAGCCCTGCATGATCTCGATGCCTTCGGCGTGGGCGTGCTCCAGCTCGTGCTTGCTGGCGGTCATGAACACCGAGGTCAGGACGACCTCCGCGCCCTGGCGGTTGGAGATGTCGGCGACGTCCTGGGCCATCTTGCCGGCGATCGCGCCTTCCCAGTCTGTCGGCTTGGCTTCGGTGATGTGGCCGAGACGGCGGGCCACGGTGGCGACGTCCATCGAGGTATCGCCGCCGCCGACCACCACGACGCGCTTGCCGACGTGGCGCAGGCGGCCGTCGTTGAAGGCGCGCAGGAAAGAGGTGGCGGTGACGACGTTGGGCGCATTGGTGTCGCCCTCGATCGGCAGCGCGCGACCGGCCTGGGCGCCGAGGCCGAGGAACACGGCGTCGTAGTCCTTGTTGATCTGCTCCATCGAGATGTCGGTACCGATGCGGGTCTTCAACTTGGCGGTGACGCCGAGGTCGAGGATGCGCTGGATTTCGGCATCGAGCACGTCGCGCGGCGTCCGGTAGCCCGGGATGCCGTAGCGCATCATGCCGCCGAGGAATTCATGCTCGTCGAAGATGGTGACCGCGTGACCCTTCAGCGCGAGCTGGTAAGCGACCGACAGGCCGGCCGGGCCGCCGCCGATGACGGCGACCTTCTTGCCGGTCAGCTTGGCGGGCTTGTTGAACTTGAGGTTGTTCTTGATCGCGTACTCGCCGAGGTAGTGCTCCACCGAGTTGATGCCGACGTGGTCCTCGACTTGGTTGCGGTTGCAGCCGGTCTCGCACGGTGCCGGGCAGACGCGGCCCATGACGGCCGGCAGCGGGTTGGCTTCGGTCAGGCGGCGCCAGGCATATTCCTGCCAGGGCATGACCGGCTTGCCGTCGGCGCCGACCGGGGGCTTTTCGACGCCGCGGACGATGTTCAGGTAGCCGCGGATGTCTTCGCCGGACGGGCAGGAACCCTGGCAGGGCGGCGTCGACTGGATATAGGTCGGGCACTTGTGCGACCAACTGGCCTGGAAGATGTTCTCCTGCCAACGCTTGACCTTGGCGTCACCGTCCTTGTAACGGCGGAACGACAGCTTGGTATCTTGGGGCTCGTTCGTGACTGACATGGCGATTGTCTCCGGGGTATCGTTGTATTACTGCTCGTTGCCGAGTTGGATGGCCGTGCTGACCAGTTGGTGCACGCCGCCAACCAGGCGCATGTTGAATCCGTAGTAGGGCAGGACCTTCGTGAATTGGGCCTTGCAGATGGCGCAGATGGTGGCCATGAAGTTGACGCCGTGGTCGTCGACGACGTGCTTCAGGGCTTCCATGCGCGGCAAGGCGCCCTTGACGCGGATGTCGATCAGTTCGTCGGTCAACAAGCCGCCGCCGCCGCCGCAGCAGAAGGTCTTCTCGCGCGTGGTGTCCGGCGCCATCTCGAAGTAGTTGTTGGCCACCGCCTTGATGATGTTGCGCGGAATGTCGAACTGGCCGCCGGGATAGTCGCCCATGCGCGAGGCGCGCGCCACGTTGCAGGAATCGTGGAAAGTAATGATGCGGCTGTCGTTGGCCGACTTGTCGAACTTCAGGCGGCCGGCCTGGATCAGGTCCCAGGTCACTTCGCAGATGTGCGAAGGCTGCTTGTAGTTCGGGTCGAGCTGCTTCTGCAGCTGGATCGCGAAAGGATCGTTGGCGCCGGCGCCGATGCCGGTCAACGTGTTCCAGAAGGCATAGGCGACGCGCCAGGCGTGGCCGCATTCGCCGACCACGATGC
>JACRIZ010000091.1 GCA_016235765.1 Rhodocyclales bacterium
TCCACCACCGGCGTGCCGGCGACCGCATGACTGGTCAGCAGCGCAAGAACGAGGGCAGTTGCTCTGAATGTCATAATTCCGTCCCTACCGGGCCGCCTCGATATGGGTGACGACCATCTCGCCGCCGACGTAGTCGGCCTGGAATCGCACTTTGTCGCCAGGCTTGAAGGCATCGAGTTGCTTGGGCTCCTTGACCTTGAAGGCCATCGTCATGGCGCCCATGCCGATGTTCTCGATCGGGCCATGGGCCAACGTGACCTTGCCGGCCGCCTTGTTCATCTTCTTTATGGTGCCTTCGGCAAGTTGGACCTTGTCGGCCGCTGCGACAGTGTGGGGCATGGCATGGCCGGCATGGTCGGCAGCGTAGGCCGGCAGCACGAGGGCGGCCAACAACATGGGCAGGAACTGTTGCTTCATGATGACTCCTTGGTGGATGATCGGCGTGTTGATTCTGACACCTTGGGACGCCCGGCAAGCTGACCGGAAGATTACTTTTTCGTAATGTTCGCCCGCAGGCTATTCGACGGTGATGGTGCCGACCATGCCGGCTTCCATATGGCCGGCGATCAGGCACGCGAAGTTGAAGACGCCGGGCCGGTTGAAGCGCCAGACGATCTCCCCCGTTTCCCCTGGCGGCACATGGGTCATGTGCGGCTCGTCGTGCTCCATGCCGGGAAACTTCTTCATCAGCGCGGCGTGCTCCTCGAGATCCTTCATGGTGCCCAGCACCATTTCGTGCATGATCCTGCCCCGATTGTTCGCGACGAAGCGCAGCGTCTCGCCACGCCTGACTTTGATCCTGGAAGGATCGAAGCGCATCTCGTCGCTCATGTCGAAGACGATGCTGCGGGCGACCTTCTTCGGATCGCCGGCGATGCCGAAGGTCTGCTGTGCCGCCTTGTGGGGCGCGACGGCCTGCTTCTTGGCCTGCGTTGCGTCGCCGTGGGCCTGGGCGTGACCGGCCAGGGCCGACAAGGTCAAGGCGAGGGATGTGATCAATACTTTCATGGTTTCTCCTGTCTGCCGTTCCATTCTCGGGCCACGGTACCCTCGGGATGTTGGTACCAGCCGGGGTCCGTGTAGTTCCCCGGCTTGATGTCGTCGCGCACCTTCACCACGGTGAACATGCCGCCCATCTCGATCGGGCCGAACGGTCCCTGGCCGGTCATCATGGGCAGGGTGTTTTCCGGCAGATCCATTTCCATCTCGCCCATGTCGGCCATGCCGCGCTCGCCCATCAGCATGTAGCCGGGCACGAGGCGGTTGATCTTCTGCACCAGGCCGCGGTGGTCCACGCCGATCAGGGTGGGCACGTCATGGCCCATGGCGTTCATGGTGTGGTGCGACTTGTGGCAGTGGAAGGCCCAGTCGCCCGGGTAGACGGCGTCGAACTCGATGGCGCGCATCTGGCCGATGGCCATGTCCACCGTCACTTCCGGCCAGCGCGCGCCCTTCGGCACCCAGCCGCCGTCGGTGCCGGTGACCTCGAAGTTGTAGCCGTGCAGGTGGATGGGATGGTTGGTCATGGTGAGGTTGCCCATGCGGATGCGCACCCGGTCGCCCGTGCGCACCGCCAGGGGATCGATGCCGGGGAAGACGCGGCTGTTCCAGGCCCAGAGGTTGAAATCGAGCATGGTGTTCACCTTGGGCGTGGCGGCGCCGGGCTCGATATCGAAGGCGTTGATGAGGAAGACGAAGTCCCGGTCCACCCGGTGCTGGGCCGGGTTCTTCGGATGTACCACGATGAAGCCGTGCATGCCCATGGCCATCTGCAACATCTCGTCGGCGTGGGGGTGGTACATGAAGGTGCCGGAGTGCTTCATCTGGAACTCATAGACGTAGGTCTTGCCCGCAGGGATTTGCGGCTGGGTGAGCCCGCCCACGCCGTCCATGCCGTTGGGCAGCAGCACGCCATGCCAGTGGATCGTCGTGTGCTCGGGCAGCTTGTTGGTGACGAAGATGCGCAGCTTGTCGCCCTCCACGCATTCGATGGTCGGCCCCGGCGAAGCGCCGTTGTAGCCCCAAAGGTTCGCCGTCATGCCGGGCGCGAATTCGCGCACCACGGGTTCGGCGACGAGATGGAATTCCTTCCGGCCGTCCTTCATGCGCCAGGGCGCGCTCCAGCCGTTGAGGGTCACCACCGGGTTGTAGGGCCGGCCCTCGCGCGGCACCAGCGGCGGCTGGGTGGCCGGCCCGGCCTGCACCGCGGCCTCCGGCACCGCGGACTGCGCGGCCCTGCTCACCAGCCCGCCGCCGAGCAGCGCGGCGGCCCCGAGAAATCGACGTCGTGTCAGCATGTCGGTGCTCCTCAGCGGCCGGCGGTGACGGCCTGCTGCAGCTCCGCCTCCGCCAGCCAGAAATCGCGCAGGGCGTCGATGGAGGCGGCCACGCTGGCGACCTGCTCGCGCGCATCGGCGATCAGTTCGAGCACGCCGATCAGCATGCCGTTGTAGCGCAGCAGGTTCTCGTCGGAGATCTTCTTGCGCAGGGGCACGATCTCGTCCCGGTAGTGGCGGGCCAGGCCGTAGGCGCTGCGGTAGGACGAATAGGCTTCGCGTACTTCCGAGCGTGCCTTCACCGCGGCATCTGCGGCCCGATGCACGGCCTGCATGTACAGCGTCTCGGCCTTCGCCACCTTGGCGCCGCCCCAATCGAACAGCGGCAACTCGAAGCTGATCTCGTAGCCCTTCTTGCGCGGCTCGGGCGTCTCGGTGATGCGGGCGGGGCCGAACTCAAGCACGTCGATGAAGCGCGTCGCCCTGGTGAGCCCCAGGTTCTTCGCCAGCGCCTCCGTCTCCAGTCGCACCGCCTGCAGGTCCAGGCGCTCGCGCAGGGCCACGCCTTCCACGTCGCTGCGTTCTTCGGCGGCCTGGGGCAGTTCGGGCAGCCGCTGGGGCAGCGTGAGGACCGCCGCGTCCGCCAACCCCACCAGGCGTATCAACTGCTCCCGCGCCGCCACCTCCGCATGGCGGACGCGCGCCAGTTCCGCCACGGTCTCGGCGTGGAAGATCTGCTCGCGCGCCTGCTCCAGGCGCGCCGCATTGCCCACCCGCGCCATGCGCGCGGCCAGTTCCGCCGCCGTTTCCGTGGCCAGCACCGCCTGTTCCATGTACGTCACCGCCTCGCGCGCCGCCACCGCCTGGATCCAGGCCTTGCGCGTGTCCGCGGCCACCCGCAGCATGTCGCCCGCCACGGATAGCTTCGTCTGCTCGAAGCGGCGTGCTTCCACCTCCCGCGCCAGGGGTACGGTCACCAGGGCGAAGAGATTGAAGGTAAGGGAGGACTCGACGGTGTAGTCCTCCCCCGCCCGCGCCCGCAGATAGGCCAGATGCGGATTGGGCAGGCGGCTCGCCTGCACCAGATTGGCCTCGGCGATGCCCAGCTCGGCATAGGTCGCCTGCAGGCCGCGGTTGTTGAGGAGCGCCAGTTGCACGGCGTCCTCGGCGCCGAGGGGCCGGGCGAGGAGCTCGCTTGCCTTGGCCTGCGCCGAGGCGACCTCCGCCGCCGTGCGCTGCCAGGTGGCTTTCTGGCCCAGGCGCGCCTGGCCGATCTCCTCCACCCTGGCGAAGCCGCCATCCTCCGAGAAAGTGGCGCAGCCGGCCAGCACGAATGCCCATCCGGCCATGGCGAGGCTGGCTTTGTTCATGTCTGTCTCCATCGGGGTCCTGCGCGGGGCTGTGGTTTGTCCCGTGCTGCCATCTTCCGGGACGGCAGCCGACGCGGGGCTGACAGACCGATTACATCTTTGTAATCTTCGAGACTTGGCAGGCCGGCATGCCCACAATAGAGGCCATGAAGATTCTCATCGTCGAAGACGAACCGAAGACCGGCGACTACGTGCGCCAGGGCCTCGCCGAAGCGGGTTTCGTGGCGGACCTGGTGCGCGACGGCGTGGACGGCCTGCACCACGGTCTCACGGAGGACTACGACCTGGTGATCCTCGACGTCATGCTGCCGGGCCTGGACGGCTGGCGCATCCTGCAGGGCCTGCGCAAGGCCGGCATGCAGATGCCGGTGCTCTTCCTCACTGCCCGCGACCACGTCGAGGACCGGGTGAAGGGCCTGGAGTTGGGCGCCGACGACTACCTGGTGAAGCCCTTCGCCTTCTCCGAACTGCTCGCCCGCGTCCGCACCCTGCTGCGGCGGGGCAAGGCCAAGGAGCCGGAGGTGCTGCAGGCGGCCGACCTGGAACTGGACCTGCTGCGGCGGCGGGTGAAGCGTGCCGGCCGCCGCATCGACCTCACCGCCAAGGAGTTCGCCCTGCTCGAGCTGCTGCTGCGCCGCCAGGGCGAAGTGCTGCCCCGCTCCCTGATCGCCTCCCAGGTCTGGGACATGAATTTCGACAGCGACACCAATGTGATCGAAGTGGCCGTGCGCCGCCTGCGCAGCAAGGTGGACGACGAGTTCGACACCAAGCTCATCCGCACGGTGCGCGGCATGGGTTACGTGCTGGAAGTGCCCGAACGAGCATGACGGGGCGCAAATCCATTACGCTCCGCCTCACCCTGCTCTTCGCCGCCCTCTCCACCGCGGTGCTGCTGGGCCTGGGCTTCCTCATCGGCAATTCCGTGGAACGGCACTTCGAAGAGCAGGATCTGGACGCGCTGCGCGGCAAGCTCGACTTGACGCGGCACGCGCTCGCCAAGGTGCAGTCCGCCGCCGACATGAAGGCGCTGCCGCAGCAACTCGAAGATTCCCTGATCGGCCATCACGGCCTGGCCATCACCATCGTCGGTGCGCACGGGGAATCAATCTTCTCCAGCGCCGGCGGCATTCCCTTCCCCCAGGCCCTGTTGAGCCACCGGGCTGCGACCCCCTCAATGCCGCTGATCTGGACCACGAACGGCCGCTCGTTCCGCGGTATCGCCGCTGCCGTGCCCACCGGCATGGCGGGCTGGCGGGAGTCGACCGTGGCGATCGCAACCGACATTTCCCACCACGAGCAGTTCATGGCCTCGTTTCGCCTCACGCTCTGGTCTTTCGTCTCGGTCGCCGCCCTGCTTTCCGGCCTGCTCGGCTGGGCCGCGGTACGCCGGGGGCTCGCGCCCTTGCGCGACATCAGGCACGCCGCCGCCGCCGTGACGGCCAGCCGGCTCGATTACCGCCTGCCGCTGGGCACCATTCCCGCCGAGCTGGCCGAACTGGCCGAAACGCTGAATCAGATGCTTGCCCGGCTCGAGGATTCCTTCCGCCGGATTTCGGACTTTTCCGGCGACCTGGCCCATGAACTGCGCACGCCCGTCAGCAACCTGATGACGGAAACCCAGGTCGCGCTCGCCAAAACCCGCAGCGCGGAGGAGTATCGCGAAGTGCTGGCCTCGAACGTCGAGGAATTCGAGCGTCTGGCGCGGATGATCGCCGACATGTTGTTCCTGGCCAAGGCCGACCATGGCCTGGTCGTCCCCAGCCGCGAAACCGTCGACCTGGCGCAAAACGTCCGGGAGCTATTCCTGTTCTATGAGGCCCTGGCGGAAGAGAAGGGCATCCGCCTCGAACTCTCCGGCAATGGCAGCATCATCGGGGATCGCTTGATGCTGCGCCGCGCATTCAGCAATCTGCTGGCCAATGCCATACGGCATAGCCACCCCGGCGGCCACGTCGCCGTCCGCATCGACAGTCAGGCAGGCAATGCCATATGGCTGACAGTCGAGAACACCGGCGACACGATCCCGGCAGAATACCTGCCGCGCCTTTTCGACCGCTTCTTCCGCGTCGACCCGTCGCGACAACACGCGAGCGACGGTGCCGGGCTCGGCCTCGCCATTACCGACTCGATCGTCCGCGCCCACGGCGGCGAAATCCAGGCGCGCTCGGCCGACGGCCTGACGCGCTTCAAGCTGCGGCTGCCGGTCCGTCAAGTGCCCGACGGCATCGCCTGACCGGGCACTACTCCTCGTCTTCCTTGAGCTTGAACGAGGCCGCCAGCTTCTGCTGGGTCTGCGGCGGCACGGGAGCGTGGCGCGAGAATTCGATGGTATAGGCGCCCTGCCCGCCTGTCACCGACTTCAGTTTCGATGCATAGTCGGTGATCTCGGCCAGCGGCACTTCGCCGGCGATGGCCACCGAGCCGTGGCCGCGCGGCGTGGTGCCGGTGACGTGGCCGCGCCGCGACGACAGGTCGCCGGCGATGTCGCCCATGGCGTTTTCCGGCACGATGATCTCGACGTTGACGATCGGTTCCAGCATGATGGGACTCGCGGCCTGGATGGCGGCGATGGTCGCCTTGCGGCCGGCCGTGGTGAAGGCGACGTCCTTGCCATCGACCGGGTGGGTCTTGCCGTCATAGACGATGACGCGCAGGTCCTCGACCGGATAGCCGGCCACCACGCCGTCGGCCAGCGCCTGGCGCACGCCCTTCTCGACCGCTGCCATGAAGGCGCCAGGAATCACGCCGCCCTTGACGCTGTCGACGAATTCGAAGCCGGCGCCGCGTTCCATCGGCTCGATCTTCAGATAGACCTCGCCGAACTGGCCGGCGCCGCCGGTCTGCTTCTTGTGCCGGCAATGGCCCTCGGCATTCTTCGTGATCGTCTCGCGATAGGGAACGCGCGGCGGCTTGGTGTCGAGTTCCATCTTGTACTGCGTCGACATCTTCTCCAGCTTGTAGCGCAGGTGCATCTCGCCCAGGCCGCGGATGACGGTCTCGTGGGTGGTCGGATGGCGCTCGACGCTGAAGCAGGGGTCCTCGATCTCCAGCTTGTGCAGGATCTCGAACAGGCGCTGCTCGTCGCCCTTCTTCTTCGTCTCGACGGCGAGGCCCTGCATGGGCTGCGGGAATTCGAGCGGCTTCAAGTGGATGTGGTCCTCGTCGTGCGAATCGTGCAGCACGGCATCGAACTCGACATCCTCGACCTTGGCCACCGCGCCGATGTCGCCCGGCACCAGTTCATCGACCTCGACGTAGTCCTTGCCCTGGATCTGGTACAGGTGGCCGGCCTTGAACGGCTTCTTGCCGTCGCCGACGAACAGCGCGGAATCCTTGCGCACGGTGCCCTGGTGCACGCGGAACACGCCGACCTTGCCCATGTAGGGATCGGCGATGACCTTGAAGACGTGGGCCAGCACGTGCTTCTTCGGATCGGGCTCGGCGTGGAAGGCCTCGGCGTCCTTGGCGCCCGGTTCGCCCTTGTAGAAGGGCGGCGCGTTGCCTTCCGCCGGATTGGGCGCCAGCGTCGCCAGCGTGTGTATCACGTGGTCGAGGCCGGCGCCGGTCTTGGCCGAGACGAACAGGATCGGCACCAGGTGCCCTTCGCGCAGCGCCTTCTCGAAGGGCGCATGCAGTTCGCCGGGCGTCGGGTCCTGGCCGTCCTCCAGGTAACGGGCCAGCAGGTTCTCGTCTTCCTCGACCAGTTGGTCGATCAACTCGCGGTGCGCGTGGGCGACGGTATCGAAGTCGGCGTCGCCCGATTCGTGCTCCAGCACCTCGACCACGTCGGCGCGGTTGTGCGCCGGCAGGTCGAGCACCTTGCACTCGTTGCCGAAGCGCTCGCGGATTTCCGCCACCAGGCCGGGGAGGTCCACGTTGTCGGCGTCGATCTTGTTGATGAGGATCATGCGCGCCAGGCCGCGTGCCTTGGCGGCGCGCATCATGCGCTCGGTCATCAGCTCGACGCCGGTCTGGGCGTTGATGACCACCATGGCGGTGTCGACGGCCGCCAGCGAGGCAAAGGCCTGGCCGGCGAAATCGGGATAGCCGGGCGCGTCGATCAGATGGATATGCACACCCTCGGCGGCGAAATTCACCAGCGCCGAGTTGAGGGAATGTCCCGCCGTCTTTTCCTGCGGGTCGAAATCGCACACCGTGCTGCCCTTTTCCACCGCCCCCTTGGCGGTGATCGCGCCGGCGCCGTACAACAAGGCTTCGGCCAGGGTGGTCTTGCCGGAGCCGCCGTGGCCTACCAGTGCTACCGCGCGGATCGATTCGGTGGCGTAGCTCGCCATGATGCAACTCCCCGTATGTTGTTGGTCATTGCGATCGATTCTACGCCTGAGCGCAAACCTCCGTCAGCGCGCGCCGTCGTCGTCCCGCGTATGCTTGGCGACGTAGCGCCGGCAGGCGCTGCGCAGGAAATCCATCTGCTTGCGGCAGTTGCTGCAGCCGCCGCAGATCAGCAGGTGCATCTCGAGGCGCACGCGCTCGACGACGGTCAGCTTGCGGTCCAGGCCCTCGGAGAGCAGATGGGTGACTTCCTTGCAGCTCAGCATGATGCGGCTCCGTTTCCGAACCAGGTCTGTTCCAGGCAGCGGCGCAAGCCGTGGCGCGCGCGATGCAGGATGACATGGCAGTTGCTGGTGCTGATCTGCAGCTCCGCGCAGACCTCGTCGGTGTCGAACTCGAGGAATTCGCGCATCATGAAGACGCGCGCGGTATTGGCCGGCAGGTGCTTCAGGCAGGCCTCGAACACGGCCCAGAACTGTTCCTGGCCCAGCGCCGCCTCCGGATCGCCCCAGGCCGCGGGGCCTTGGTCCGGCTGCCAGTGGGCATTGGGCTTGAACAGGCGATCGAAGGTCTGGTCCATCTCCTCTTCCTCCGCCGACAGCGCAGAGACGTTCACCGAACGGCTGCGCTCGCGGATCGTATCGACGATCTTGTTGCGCAGGATCGCGAACACCCAGGTCTTCAGGGCGGCGCGGCCGGCGAACTCCTTCCGGCCGTCGAGCGCCGCGGCGAGCGCCTCCTGGACGGCGTCCTCGGCCACCGCGTCATCGCGCAACTGGAGGCGGGCGAAGCGCAGCATGTCTTGTCGTATGGCGAGCAGATATTCGGCGTCGAAGGCGTCGGTCATGGCGGCGGCGTTTCCCGTCAGGGGGAAGACGCCGCCATTGTTCCATGAGTCGCCCCTTTCGCGAACATTTCCGGGTACAGCGCCGCCAGGCGGTCGAGGTCCGCCGGCCGGTCCACGTCCCAGAGCGTCGCCGGCTCGCACCAGCGCAGGCCGGCGGCGCGCAAGTTCTCGCGCGTCTGCGCCATCACCCGCTCCGTGCCCCAATCGACCCCAGCGAAGAGTTCCGCCAGCGGCCGCACCGCGCCCACCAGCACGTAGCCGCCGTCCTCCGCGGGCAGCAGCACGGCGTCGTGGCCGGCCAACTGCCGTGCCGCCTCGCGCAAGTGCGCCGCCGTCAGCGCCGGGCAGTCGGTGCCGATCACCAGCGACGCGCCGGTCGGCGATTCCTGCTGGGCCGCCAGCATGCGCGCGCCCAGGTCGCCTTCGGGCTGGTGCCGCACGGTTACCGAACCGAAGGCGCGGCAGTGCGCGAAGTCCGGATGCCGCGGGTCGCCGGCGCACCAGAGCGTCACCGGCCCCACGTCGGCCACCAGCGCCATGGCCACGGTCCGCTGCAGCAGCCAGCGTTGCAGGGCCGCCGCGCCCGCCGCGCCCAGTGCCGGGATCAGGCGCGTCTTGGCCTGGCCGGGAATCGGCGCCCGCGCCAGGATGGCAACGCCGACGCGCGACGCTGATTCAAGCGGAGCATCAGGGCCGGCGCGGGACATCGCCGTACTCGCTGGCAAGTTGCGCCGGATCGGCGCCGAGGAAATAGCGCAGCCGCAGCCACCACATGCGCAGTATCGTGCGCCAGACGCCGTGGCGTTCCCAACGACGTCCCGAGGTGGTCACCCTTGCCGCGAGGCAGGCCGGGCTCGACAGCTTCAGCAGCCGCTTGGAAAGTTCGATGTCCTCCATCAGCGCGATGTCGGGAAAGCCGCCGACCGTCTCGTAGGCCCGCCGCGTGGCGAACATCGCCTGGTCGCCGGTGGCGATGCCGGTGAGGCGCGAGCGCCGGTTCATCAGCGCCGCCACCACGGGCAGCCAGATCGAGGCGCCTTCGATGCGCACGTCGAACCGGCCCCAGACGCAGCCCGCGCGCAGCGCCCCGCCGACGAGCGTCGGCGCGCCTTCGGGCAAGCGCGTGTCGGCATGCAGGAACAGCAGCACCTCGCCGTGGGCAAGTGCGGCGCCGGCCTTCAGTTGGCTGCCACGGCCGCGCCGTGCCGCGATCACCTTGTCCGCCAGCGGCGTCGCGAAGGCGACGGTGTCGTCGCAACTGCCGCCGTCGACGACGATCACTTCGGCCCCGTCCGCGCGCAGCGTCTGCAAGGCCTTCAGCGCGGAGACGATCCGCACCGCCTCGTCCAGCACCGGCATGACGATCGTGATCGAAGGCATGGCGCTCAGCGTGCCGGGCATGGCATCTCCCGCTCGACGAAGGCGAACTCGGCGAAGCCGGCGTGGGCCGTCTCGCCGGTGTTGTCGGTGTCCGAGGCCACGGCGACGCCGGTCAGGCGGCGCGGCGCATGGCCGAAGGCCTTGGCAAAGTCAGCCGCGACGTCACGCCGCTCCGCCACCCAGCGGCCCGCATCGGCGGCCCCCGTGCGCAGCACCAGCATGCGCGCGCGATCGGTGTAGGCGTTGGCCTGCCAGGTGCCGACCGGATGCGTGTTGTCCCAGACGTAGTTCACCGCCGCGTCCGGCACCTGGCTGCCGCGCACCGCGCGCGCCAGCTTCAGCGCCAGGCGCGTGCCCAGGCCGAGCGTGTCGGGCGGCACCTCGAAACTGAGATAGACGCGCGCCGCGTAGTCGTCGCCGGCCTTGGTCGTCATGTCCGCCGTCTGCAGCGGCGCGTCGACGCGCCAGCGCCAGCAGAGGATCGGCGTCTTGGCCAGGTCGATGTCAACCGGCCGTGCCAGCAGCGCCATGCTCTTCTCGGCATGCGCCTCGACGGCGGCCACGCCGTCCCAGCTGCGCAGGCCGTAGCGGGTCGGCGCGAAGTCCTTGTTCAGGTGCTCGATCTGCCAGGGCGCGGGAATCGCGCCGGTCTCCGGAAAGCGACCGACCCAGACCGGCTCGGCGCAGGCAAGCGAGGGCAGGAGGAGCAGGCACCAGGCCTTCATCCGCGCCTCCAGGCATGGAAGCGTTCCACCCAGGCCAGCAGCTGCTGCGGCGCATGGGCCTTCTTCCACACGCCGGCCGCGTACTTGTTGGCCTCGGCCAGGGTCGGGTAGATGTGGATGGTGCCGAGCATCTTGTTCAGGCCGATGCCCTGCTTCATGGCCAGCACGTATTCGGCGATCAGGTCGCCGGCGTGCTCGCCGACGAGGGTGACGCCGAGGATGCGGTCCTTGCCCGGCACGGTCAGCACCTTGACGAAGCCGTGCGCCTCGCCGTCGGCGATGGCGCGGTCGAGGTCGTCGATGCCGTAACGGCTCACTTCGTAAGCGATGCCCTTTTCCTTGGCCTCCTGCTCGTTGAGGCCGACGCGTGCCACTTCCGGCTCGACGAAGGTGGACCAGGGGATCACCCGGTAGTCGGCCTTGAACTTCCTGAACGGATCGAACAGCGCGTTCACCGCCGCGTACCAGGCCTGGTGGGCCGCCGTGTGGGTGAACTGGTAGGGACCGGCCACGTCGCCCGCCGCGTAGATGTTCGGGTAATTGGTCTGCAGGAACTCGTTCACCTCCACCGTGCGCGAGGTGACGACGCCCACTTCCTCGAGCCCGTAACCTTTGAGGTTGGCGACACGGCCGACGGCCACCAGCACGGCGTCGAAGGGGACGCGCACCTCCCGCCCTTCGTGTTCCGCGATCAGGATCTTCTCGCCGCCCTCGACGACGAAAGCTTTCGCCTTGTGGTTCACCAGCACGGCTATGCCTTCGGCGAGGAAGCGCCGCGCCACCAGTTCCGAAACCTCCTCGTCTTCGCGGATCATGATGCGCGGCAGCATCTCGACCTGCGTCACCTGCGAACCCAGTCGCGCGAAGGTTTGGGTCAACTCGCAGCCGATCGGCCCGCCGCCCAGCACCACCAGCCGGCGCGGCAGCTCGCGCAGGTTCCACACGGTATCCGAAGTCAGGTAGCCCACGTTCTCGATGCCCGGGATCGGCGGCACGAAGGGCCGCGCGCCGGCCGCAATGACGATGCTGCGCGTGGACAGCCGTTCGGTGGCGCCACCCTGCCGTGTCACTTCCACCTCCCAGGGCGAGACGATCTTCGCCGTGCCTTCGATCACCTCGACGCCCAGCCCGGTGTAGCGCTCCACCGAATCGTGCGGCGCGACGTCGCGGACAATGCGCTGCACGCGCTCCATGACATCCGCGAAGGAAAAGTCAGCCGTGGCGGCACGGCAGCCGAACTCATTCGCCCGGCCGACGTGGGAGAGGAACTTCGCCGAGCGGATCAGCGCCTTGGAGGGCACGCAGCCGGTATTGAGGCAGTCGCCGCCCATGGCGTGCTTCTCGACCAGCGTCACCTTCGCCTTCACCGCCGCGGCGATGTAGGCCGTCACCAGCCCGGCGCTGCCGGCGCCGATCACCACGAGATTGCGGTCGAAGCGGCGCGGCCTGGTCCAGCGCGCGTAGACCTGCTTCGCCCGCACCAGCTCGACGATCTTCTTCGCGACCAGCGGGAACACGCCCAGCAGCGCGAACGAGGCCAGCAGCCCCGGCGAGACGATGCCGGCCAGCGAGTCGATCTTCGCCAGTTGCGTGCCGGCATTCACGTAGACCACGGTGCCGGCCAGCATGCCGAGCTGGCTGACCCAGTAGAAGGTGCGCGCCTTCATGGCCGTCAGGCCCAGCAGCAGGTTGATGACGAAGAAGGGGAACACCGGCACCAGCCGCAGCGTAAACAGGTAGAACGCCCCCTCGCGCTTGATGCCGGCGTCGATGGCCGCCAGCCGCGCGCCGAAGCGCCCGGCCACCCAGTCGCGCAGCAGGAAGCGCGCCACCAGGAAGGCCAGCGTCGCGCCGATCGACGACGCGAACGACACGATCAGCAGGCCCCACCAGAGGCCGAACACCGCCCCGCCGGCCAGCGTCATCAGCGTCGCGCCCGGCAGCGACAGCGCCGTCACCGCGACGTAGACCGCGAAGTAGATCGCCACCGCCAGCCCGGGCTGCTCGGCACGGAATGCCTCGATGGCGGCCTGCTGCGCCTTGAGCGTTTCGAGGCTGAAGTAGCGGCCGAGATCGAAGGCGAAAAACAAGCCGACGGCAGCGGCAAGGACAGCGGCGAGCAGGATCTTGCGCAACGACAAGGCGGCACCTCCCCATATTCGTCCCGACGCGAACTGCCCGGGTCAGGCAGTAGTCGTCGGAAGCCGGGAAAAGCTTACACCGGAAGGGGTGAGACGAATCCCGTTAGATGAACAGGGACGTTCGTCAGGCGCTGGACTAGGCAGCGGATCGCGCCGAAAATGGACACATGGACATCCTCGCACACGGTCTCTGGGTAGGGCTCGGCGTGGGCTGGTTGGCGCAAACCAGGCCGGTGCCGCGCACGCTGGCCGCCGCCACGGTGGCCATGGGCGTGCTACCCGACCTGGTGCACTTGTTGCCGATCGTCGCCTGGGCCGTGTTCGGCGATGGAACGATCGATGACATCAGGCGCTATGCCTTTGCCGCGCCGGGCCTGGAGCCCGGCATGACACCCTGGGCAGTGTTTTGGTCGCATCACCTGCATTGCACGCTGCACAGCGCGCTCGTCGCCGCCGGCGTCACGCTGCTGCTCCGGCCCTGGTGGCGCCACGTCGGCCTGCCCTTGGCCGGCTGGTGGTCGCATATCCTGATCGACGTACCGACCCATTCCGCAGAGTTCTATCCGGTACCGGTGCTGTATCCGCTGACCATGCGCGGCTTCGATGGCCTGGCCTGGAATACCCCGTGGTTCATGGTGCTGAACTACAGCGCGATCGCCGTCTGCGCCTTCGTGCTGTGGCGCCGGCGCACCTGAGCGGCGCGGCACGTCAATGGGCGCCCAGCCACAGCGCCAGTTGGTCGAAGAAGACAACGTAGATCGCGATCGGCAGGGGCAACCCCAGCAGCGTGCCCAGCAGGTAGTGGCGAAAGCGGATGCCCGACATGGCGAGGGCGCCGTTCAGCGCCGGCAGCGTCTGGAACAGCATGCGCAGCGCGACGACGCTGCGCAGCGGCGCCGTATCGAGCTGGCGGAAGATCCGCAGCGCCAGCGGATTCTTCAGCCGGCGCAGCGCATCGCCGCCCAGCAGGCGGATCACCCAGAACGTGACGACGCAGGATACGCAGGCTGCCGCATAGGTGGCCAACCCGCCCAGCGACGCGCCGAATGCGTAGACCGAGGCGGCGAGGAACACCCAGCCCGGAATCAGCAGCAGGTTGCCCAGCGAAAACAGGACGACGAAGAACAGCACCCCGCCCACCGGGTGGCCGGCGATGCCCCGCTGCAAGGTCGCCAGCTCGAACTGCTCGTTCAAGCCGCTGACGCGAAAGCCGAGCAGCAGCACGGCGACGAAAGCCACCACGGCCAGCAGGCGACCGTAGCTTCTGATCCAGACAAAGGCAGGCAGCAAGGTCTCATGACTCATGGCGTCACCTCTCCTCGGCATCCCGACCATCGGCGGTTCGGGTGAGGGCGTTAGTCGGAGAGACCGGAAGAAACCTTACACCGGGCCAATTCGCCCGGCGGCAGGACCTTCCGGGCCGGCCGGCTAGACGATGTGGTGCACCGGCAGCTTGCCGAGGCGCCAGTCACCAGTCTTCGCGTCGAATTCGGAGGCGGTGAAGACATGCCACTCGGCATCGTCCAGCCGCGGATGGTCGGCGCGATAGTAGTAGCCGGGCCACCGGGTTTCCCGCCGGAACAGCGTGTGTCTGGCCACGGCCTCCGCCGTCAGGACCCGGTGCTGGAGTTCCCAGGCCCGCTGGAGCTGGTGCAGGTCCTCGGCGCCGAGATGCGCGAGGTCCTCCTTCAGCATGGCCAGCAGTTCCAGGCCGCGCTCGAGCAGGGGTTCGCTGGTGACGTAGAAGGTGCTGTAGCCGCCGACGTACTCGTCCATCAGCTTTTCCAGCCGCTGCAGGCCGTGCAGGGGCAGCAGGTAGCCCGGCGCCACGGTGCCGGCGACGATCTCGTTGCGGTTGATCCGGTAGGTGTCGAGCGGCCTGAATATCATTGCCGCGAGCCGCTCGATCTGCGCCGCATCCGCCGCGGGCGCGGCCCCGTTCAAGTCCATCACGTAGCGAACCGCCGACTTGCCGGCGATCCGGCCCTCGGTGAAGGAGCCGGACGAAAACTTGTGCGCCGAACCGCCTATCGTGTCGCCGGCCCCGAACAGGCCCTCGATGGTCGTCATGCGGTTGTAGCCCCACTGGTAGTCCGCGGGCGCGCAGTCCTCGGGGCCGCTCGCCCAGGCGCCGGAACAGGTGGCGTGGGAACCCATGACGTAGGGCTCGGAAGTGATCAGTTCCGAGGCCCGCTCCTTCGGGTCGATGTTCTGCGACGCCCAGACCACGGCCTGGCCGACCGTCATGTCGAGGAAGTCCTCCCAGCCGATGTCTTCCTTCTCCTTGGTATCGAGGCAGGCCTGGGTCTGCATGTAGATCGGCCCCCGGCCGGCCTTCATCTCCTCGATCATGGCGTGGTTGCGCAGGCAGGTCGGCATCGGCTTGACGTCCGCATAGGCGCCGACCAGCGCCTTCGTCGCATCAAACCAGGCTTCCTCGTACTTCTCGCCATAGGCGTTGGTGGCATAGGCCTTGAGCAACAGGAACCAGGCGCCGACCGGACCGTAGCCGTCCTTGAAGCGCGCCAGCACGATCCGGTTTTCCATCTGCACCATCTTCGCGCCGGCCTCGATCAGCAGCCCGTAGGCCGAGGCGCTGCTCCACGGCGCATACCAGGTCCGGCCCGTGCCTTCGCCGATCGCCCGCGGCCGGAAGATGTGCGAGGCGCCGCCGGCGGCGACGATCACCGCCTTCGCCCGGAAGACATGGCAGTGCCCGTCCCGGACGTTGAAGCCGATGGCACCGGCAACCCGGTTCGGGCGCTTCCTGTCCATCAGCAGGTGGGTCACCATGATCCGGTTGTACACCGCGGTCGCCGACTTCGCGGCAGCCTCGGCGACGATCGGCTTGTAGCTCTCGCCGTGGATCATGATCTGCCAGCGGCCTTCCCGCAGGTAGTGCCCGGTCTGCGGATCCTTCATGATCGGCAGGCCCCACTCTTCGAACTTGTGCACCGTGGAATCGACGTGGCGGGCGATGTCGTAGATCAGGTCTTCGCGCACCAGCCCCATCAGGTCGCCGCGCGCATAGCGCACGTGGTCCTCGGGCTGGTTCTCGCCCCACTGCATGCCCATGTAGCAGTTGATCGCCGACAGGCCGTGGGCGACGGCGCCGCTGCGCTCGATGTTCGCCTTCTCGACCACGACGATCTTCAGGTCGCGGCCCCAGTACCGGGATTCGTAAGCCGCGCCGCAGCCGCCGAAGCCGCCGCCGATGACCAGCACGTCGCAATCGACGACGACCGTCTTCCTGGACGAAAAGAGCGCCATGTCCGCCGCCTACCTGACGGACGCGGGCAGCGTCGGCAGCGCCGCCACCTTGAGCGCTGCCGGTTCGTGCGCGAGCAGGGGCGAGCCCAGGCCCCCGGGCTCGGGCGCCGCGTACTCCGAGGGGGCCTTGATGGAACCCCAGGGCGTGGTCCTGATCGGAAAGCAGAACTCCTTCACCCGTCCGTCCCGGTACCGGATCTTCCACGAGATCGACCCCTTGTCCTTCTCCCGGAGCACCCGGACCTTGTGGCCCAGCGGCGCGAAGTCGGCATAGCCGCGCACGTCGATCGCATGCTGCGGGCAGGCCTTCACGCACGAGTAGCACTCCCAGCAGAAGTTTGGTTCGATGTTGTAGGCGCGGCGGTAGACCGGGTCGATGTGCATGATGTCGGACGGACAGATGTCCACGCACTCGCCGCAGCCGTCGCACTTCGTCATGTCGGTGAAGGTGGGCATGCCGGTCAGCTCGCGATGTTGCTGCCGTCGGCCGGCCGCGGCAGGTCGGACGAGCCGTTCGCCTCTTCCACGCGCTTCTGGAAGGCCGCCATGGGCTTGTAGAACATGTGGGCAAACTTGGACCAGCGCACCGAACCGAACAGCAGCGTCGTGAAGGCGATGTAGACGCCGAACGCCACCATGGACGCGACGGCGCCGCCCTGCGCTGTCTGCACGAAATGCCAGATCAGCCCCGCCGCCGCACTCGCCAGCAGCGCGCCGATGAAGAGGTCAGCGCGCACCAGATCGAACGGCGAATGCCGCTCCCGGGCAACGTCCGCGCGGAGGACGAAGAAGAACCAGCCGCCACCGGCGAGCACCATCAGCGCACCGACATTCCACAGCGCCGTCACAACTGTCGGCGTCGGCGCAGCGGAAGGATAGACGAACACCATCAGGATCGTGGTGACCAGATAGATGACGAAGCCATACGACATCAGGAGATGCGACAGCCGCCGCCGCCATTTGTCGAACTCGCCGGAAGTCGCGACCTCCGAAGCCAGCGTCCTGATCGCCAGCACCGCCATCTCGCCGGCGCCGAGCTGCCGCTGCGCCGCGGCGCGCGCCCGCCGGCGCCGCAGCGCGAAGTACTCCCCACTGCCCTTGTGGTGAAGGTCGGACAAGGTGCCGGCGATCACCGCGATGACCATCAGCAGCACATAGACCTGCATGACATACGGGGGCAGGTATTCGGCGAGCAGTGTGAACGGGTTGCTGCTGAACATATCGGGTCACCGGGTGCGAACCCACTCATTCGCTTGATAGGCACACATCGAGTTGCTGTCAATGCGCAATTCGCCGTGCTCACGCAGGCATGGTCATCCACGGCCGGTCCGGGAACGCCAAGACCCGACTGGCACCGCGGCCATGCAACTTGCCCACCGCGACGTGATCGAAACCGGGTTGCCCTTGATCGAGGAGACGATACATGGCACCCACCCCCAAGCGTCAAGCAGCACCGAGCAGGCATCCCCTGGTAATGGTCGCCACCCGCAAGGGGGCATGGTTCTATTACGGAGACGACGCGCGCCAGGACTGGCGCACCGACGGGCCGCACTTCCTCGGCCACATCATCAACCACGTGGTGCTCGACCCGCGCGACCGCCGCACCCTGCTCGCGGCGGCGAAGACCGGCCACCTCGGCCCGACCGTGTTCCGCTCGACGGACTTCGGCCAAAGCTGGAAGGAAGCCGCGCAGCCACCGGCGTTCGCTACCGCGACCGGCGGTGCCGGCCGGGCCGTCGACCACACCTTCTGGCTGACGCCCGGCCACCCCGACGAACCGAACGTCTGGTTCGCCGGCACCTCGCCGCAGGGGCTGTTCCGCTCCGCCGACGGCGGCATCAAATGGGCGCCGTTCTCCGGCATCAACGACGACCCGCAATACCGCCAGTGGATGGGCAGCGTGCAGGACGGCACGCCGGACGGGCCAAAACTGCACTCGCTCATCGTCGATCCGCGCGATCCGGCCCACATGTATTTCGCGATGTCGGGCGGCGGGGTGCACGAATCAGTCGACGGCGGCCGGACCTTCAAGCTCGCCATCGAAGGCCTCGAATGCGTCGAGGGCTTCGACCAGAACGACCCGACCTTCCACGACCCGCACTGCGTGCGGCTCTGCCCCAGCAACCCGAATCGCCTGTACCAGCAGAACCATTGCGGCATCTACCGCCTCGACCGGCCATCGACGCAATGGCGACGCATCGGCAGGAACATGCCCCAGGACGTCGGCGACATCGGCTTCCCGATGGTGGTGCACCCGCGCGACGCGGATACCGCCTGGGTATTCCCGATGGACGGCACCAGCGTTTGGCCGCGCACCAGCCCGGACGGCCAGCCTGCCGTCTATGCGACGCACGACGGCGGCGAGACCTGGCAACGCCAAGCGGCCGGCCTGCCCGCCGACCAGGCCTGGTGGACGGTGAAGCGCCAGGCGATGACCGCGGACCGGCTCGATCCGGTGGGCCTCTACTTCGGCACCACCAGCGGCGAGCTATGGCTGAGCCGCGACGAAGGCGCCCGCTGGGAGTGCATCGCGCAGCACCTGCCGGAGATCTATGCCGTCGAGGTAATCGACCTTGCGTAGCGGGCCGGGCGCATGAAGGTCCTGATCCCCAGCGCCCTGCGCTCCTACACCGAGGCGGCGCAGGCGGAAGCTGACGGCGCCACGCTCGCCGCCGTCCTCGCCGACCTGGACCGGCTGTACCCGGGCATCCGCTTTCGCATGATCGACGAGCAGAACCGGATGCGCGCCCACATCCGCTTCTTCGTGAACGGCACGCAGGCCCGCGACCTTGCGCAGCCGTTGCGCCCGACCGACGAACTGGTGATCGTCCAGGCGCTCAGCGGCGGCTGAAAAAAAGCCCCGCAGGCATGACCCTGGGGGGCTCGCTGCGCCAGGCTCCCGGCGGACCGGGAATCGGGCGTCAATAGGCAGTTCGGTCAGTCGCGATCGTGATCGCGGCCGTGGTCGCCTTCGCGCTCCGACTTGGAGCACGGGGTGGTGAGCATGATGGTGCGATCGACATCGCTGTCGGGGTGCTGCACGTTGATGTAGGCGACGTTCGGCTTGAAGGGGTCGAAGTACAGGCCGGTGCTCTCCGCGCCCTTGGTGGACAGGCTGGCCCACTTGCCGATGGCTTCCGCCACGCCGTCGTTGTCCTTGTCCTGGGCGAACCACACGTCCTCGATGCCACCCGGCTGGTCTTCGACGATGTAGATGTTGCCGTCGGCGTCGATGGCCAGGTTGTCGGGGTTGGTGAACTGGGCGCCGGCGGGCGCGCCGGTGGCCATATCGATGGTGTCGCGGCTGGCGAACAGCTTGACCTCGTCCTTGGCCAGGTCGATGGCGAAGACCTTGTGGTTGGTGGTGGTGGCGACGAACAGCAGTTGCTTGCCATGGTGGCCCAGGGTCTTGATCTCGACGTCCTCGGGACGGTCGAAGGCGGTGCCGCGGAAGGCGGCCAGCTTCGGCGTGGCGCGGCCGTCAACCTCGTTGCCATGCACCACGACGGCGCCGGGCAGCGGCGTGCCCATCGCATCGGTCAGGGGAACCCAGGTGGCGGCGCCGGTGGCTTCCTTGGTCATGCCGTCGCCTACGCGCAGCACGAAGGTCTGGCCGGCCTTGAAGAAGTCGTCGCCGTTGTCGGCACGGGGCTGCATCGAGGTGTACTTGAAGATGTGGCTGCCGTTGCGCTCGTCGATGAAGTAGAGGTTGTTCTTCTTGTCGAAGGCCAGGCCTTCGTGGGAAACACGCGGCAGGATGTTGCGCTGCTTGAACTCGATGTCGGCGGGAGCGGCCAGGGGATTGGTCACTTCGAACAGGCGGCCGTAGTTGCTGGGCGCCTGGGTGGGATCGCTCCAGGACTCCTCGGCGGTCAGGAAGCTGCCCCACGGGGTCCAGCGGGAGGCGTCGAAGGCGACGTGGCTGCCCAGAGCGGGGGCGGCCCAGATGGTGGTGGTCTGCATGGTGCGCAGATCGGTGCGCTGGATGCCGGCCTGGCTGGTTTCGTACACGGTAAACAGGTAGCGGCCGGCCTCGGGGCCGCTCTCATTGACGGTGTGCATGTCGTAGTTGCCGCTGTCGAAGCGGCCGGCCTGGCTGGGGTCGCGCGCGACGATGGTCATCTGGCTGATGTGCGGCGCGGCCAGGCGATAGGGGGCGGCCTCGGGCAGGGTGGCTTCGCCGACATCGCCGACCATCGGCGTGAACTGGTCGAATGAGGTGTTGCCGGCGGCGGCGGCCGAAGCGGCCAGGGCCACGGCGGCGGCAAGGGTAAGCTGTTTGAACATCATGGAGTGGATTTCCTTCCTCGGGGTTGATTGGCACTGCCCCATCCGCCGGGACATCTTGAAAGGCATCCCATGAACGGTGAACGCAGCCCGCCAACCCTATCCACTCGTTGTTGAATGGAAGTTATCGGAACATGAACAATAGATTTCCGCAAGCCACGACGACTGGCTCATTTGGTCAACCCGGGTTGAATGGCCCTACTCGCGGAAGTTGATCTCCACGTGCGTGCCGTCGCAAAAGGGCTTGTTCTCGGACTGCCCGCAACGGCAGAGGGTAACCCGGTTGCGCACTTCGTACGCGTCGCCCTCCGCGCTGAACAGGGGAATGCCGCCGCGCAGCCAGAGCGGCCCGGCGCATTCCTCGGCCGGATCGTCGGTGACGCCGATCGAGAGCGGCAAGTCAGGCTCCACAGCCTGACCGGTGCGCTTGTCAAAGGCCACCAGCCGGCCGGAGGGACACAGGCCGACCTGGCGGATGAACGTCGCCCGCACTTCCGGATCGTCGGTCTTCGCCACCTGGTTCCACACCTGGCCGCAGGGATCGCAGAAGCGGCCGGCGGCGCAAAGGCTGTCCGCATCGGACAACTGCATCGTCGGGCCGTCGAAGACTTTGGCCTGCGCCCGGCAAGGCTCGCGACTGGCGGTTTCCGTGCCGTCGAAGCCGACCTTCTTGTGCGTGCCGTCGCAAAACGGCTTGTGCCCGGACTTGCCGCAGCGACACAGCGCGTACTGCTCCTCGGTCGGCAGCGTCGCGCCGACGATCCACCGTTCTGAGCCCCCGTCGGCATCCGTGCCTATCGTCAGCCGGACCAGGGGCAGCTTGCCATAGACGAGGTAGGGACCGTTCTTCGCAACGACGACGCGGATGCTGGGTTCAGTGGCCATGGCGCTCTCCCGGTTATCCGGCAGGAACTTCGACGAGCTGGCGTAAGCTAAATACATTCGCCATAAGGCTCCGACCAGCAGCACCGGCAAAGTTCCATGGCGATCGCACTTGCCGATGGTCTACCGGGCCGCTGCGCCCGGCTCCACTGCCAATTCCCTCGAATTCGAGGAAATTGGAATCGAATCACTTGGTACACCAGGCGATAGCCAATTGCCTGCAGCTTGATCTTGTAGCAGTCAGGGGCGTCACGCAGCTTTGCGCTTGGCACCCGCGGGCTTTGCCATGCGCTGTTTCGCGATGCTTGCCAACTCTGCGTCGTCAAGGGCATCAAGCATCCTTTCGTACTCATCGACCGCAACGACATAAGCAACCGGCCGATTGTGGTTCAGGATTGCTACCGCCTTGCCCCCGGCCGCTTCCATTACAGCAGAAGGGTTCTTCTTGAGATCGGAAACACTAACACACGCGCTGGCCCGAATTGATCGGATGTAGTCCATACGCTTCTCTCTTTCTCATCGGCTCTTCCTTCCTTTCGAAGAGCCATCTTTCCAGAAATTACTGGTCCGAAAAAGTCGGGCAGGTCAGTCAGGGCTAGACTGGTCTCATGTGCACCCGCTACATGACTCCCGACCAGGCGGCCATCGAGCGCTACTGGCAGCTCCGCCGCGACGAGGGCAATCCGTGGCGCGGCCAGCGGGAGGTCTTCCCGGGCAGCCTGGCGCCGTTCATCCGCGCCGCGGACGAACGAGAACGGCAGCTGGTCGTCGGCCAGTGGGGCCTGATCCCCTGGTTCGCGAAAGCTGCCAAGCTGACCTACTCGACCCACAACGCCCGCGTCGAGGAGATCACCAACAAGGCCTCGTTCAAGCAGTCGTGGCAGCACGGCAGGCGCTGCATCATCCCCGCCTGGTCCTTCGACGAACCCTGCTGGGAAACCGGCCGCAACGTCTGGTGGCACTTCCGCCGCGCCGACGGCCTGCCCTGGGGCCTCGCCGGCCTGTGGAACGCCTGGACCGACCCCGCCAGCGGCGAAATCATCCAGAGCTACACCATGCTCACCACCAATGCCGACGGCCACCCCCTGTTCGCCCGCATGCACAAGCCCGACCCAAGACTGCCGCCCGACCAACAGGACAAGCGCAGCGTCGTCCCGATCGAACTGGCCGACGTCGATGCGTGGCTGCATGGCTCGACCGAGGATGCGCAGGCGCTGGTACGGGTGCCGGCTGCGGAGGCGTTCGATGCGGGGCCGGATAAGTGAGAGCGCTGTAGTCCTGCGTTACTTGGCGTGCCGCCACGGCTGACCTTTCCCAAATGGCCAAAATCGACTCGCATCAGCCAATAGGTTCTTGCGAAGCAGAGGCCCAGCGTCGACGTTGCCTGCGCCATTTCGCTCTGTGGCGCTGCGCCTAGTCCAATTCAGGGTAGTTCCTGAGTACCGACGTCGCTTCGATCTTCTAGAAGCGGGGGGCGTGTTCCTGACGGTAGTTCTTCTGCCCTCGATTGCGTCCGCCAAACAATGTCGGCAATCTCCCGGATTCGATCAACGAGGGGCTTTGCATCGCTTCCGAGCTTTCCGAGCACAACTCCAGCATCGCCAATCAGCCCCCAGAAGCGATCCAAATCGGACATCTTCTTATGTAATTCCGATTGAAGACTTTCAAGACGCCTAAGCAGCCGCTGGCGATGGTCAGCTTGAAGATGACGGGATTCGGAGACTGCCTGACGCAGTTGGTTCACGAGCTCCTGAACACGTTCTAAATCGCCTTGCGAAAATTCATAGTGAAAAGTAGAACCAAGGGACGCCTTGAAATGTGACCGAAATGTCTTGAGCCTGAGCTTCGCTGATTCCTCAGTGCATCGGCCCCGGATAACTGAAAGTTGGTCATAGATTTTCTTTGAATCAATCTGCGAACTACCAGAAAACTCAATGAGGTCTATTTCGATTGGAAGAATGCCCGCCTCTTGGAGTTCCATTAGAAGTGCATACGCTTCCGTCAATGCGTTGTAGTCGAGTTGATTGAATACTACAGTGCTGGATACGGCTTTCTGGGCCATCACACATGCTGCGATCGTCCCCTCGACGGGATCCTGTTGAATTTTCGCAATGAAATCTTCGCTGAACATACTCATGATTGTCCTCATACATGACGCCGAAGGTCACGGAAACGCGGCTCTCCGACTGTAAGGCGATGCATCAAACGTGGTACGCACTGTGTGGCTCTAGATGCGCAGACTAAGGATGGGGTCTGACCAATTGCTTCCTAAGAGCGGCGCTCCAACAGCCCCAAGAGAGAGTAGAGCCTTCTCGGTGGTCGGTTTCGCTCGCGTACTTCCCGAATCTTCATCCTGGTACGCCAGAACTGGCCGATCAACTTCTCATCGGGCAATTCGATAAGCTCAAGCCACTGAGTTGCCAAGGACGCGGCAACCGTGCCGCGAATCACCTCACCGCTCTCGAGAAGCTTCATCTCGAATCGGCGCGAGTCCGGGAGAAGCCCTAATAGTTCGCCGACAACGGTATCGCTCTCCGTATCCTGTACATCTGTTGCATCAACGCGATTGCGCGCTCTTCTTACCGCTTGGAAATCCAACGCAGCATCCCGGTCCTCCTCCACAATTCGAACTGCCGCGCCCCCATCATCCAAGGTGCGGAAGAAGTCCCGAAGCGACACGAGCATTCTGGGATCAAGAGTCTCGATGCTAGCTTCAAATTCCTCATCCGACTCTGCGGCAGCTTGTGTGATAACGACTGTCACATCGTCGATAGCCTGCTTAATCGGCGTATCGACAAGTTTGGCGTCTTGGGCGGTCTCCTCAAGCACGAAACCAACTGAGCCGCGAACCAATTCTCGAATCGAGAGCGCTGACGATGTACGTTCCGGGACGCGACCGCGCGCCCCCAGTCGTCCAAACTCCTCCGACGAAATTTGCTTCGAAATGAGGTCCTGGAAAGACCTGAGGACCGACGCTGAGAAGTCAGCACCAATTGAGCGCGCTCCAAAGACTGGATCACCGGAAAACATCAGTGCGACGCTCCCGGTAGTCTCGTGCTGATCTTGAAGTCTGCCTATCTCTTCCTCAATTGCAGCAAGTCGCGCCGAAAACGAGATGCGGCCTATCGGGTCGCGATCGGTCAAGGTCGCCAGCATCGACATGACCGATTCGCGATCGGCAAGCAGTGATTCAAGCTCAAGGCGCTTCATGGCCAAGCCTTTGCCAAGTATTGCAGTGCATCGACGTCGTCAGACACTAGAGGAATACGTAGCATACCCTTCCAGAGGTGGGAGACGCGTTGATGCCCGAAGAGACCGTGCCAATAGGTCACCTGAGCGATCATCTGTGGCAGTGGAGAGTTTGCATCGACAAAGTAAGCATCACACTTGAAGGTCGTCTTCGTCTGATTTGCGTCGAATACTGCCGTGTTGGCTCCAACAAAGGCAGTCCAAGCGACATCATCATTGCGATGAACCGGCCGAACAAAGAATGTGACGACATCAAGGTCGCGGGGACCACGACCCTTCAGGGTTTCCACGTCCTCACAGAAGCTCCCCGCGCACCACTGATACCCATCGGTAATTCCAAGCGCCCGAAGTTGCTCTCGAAGAGCAATGAAGCCTCGAAGGATATTGGCGCGATCCGGGCTGGTAACGAGGGCCTCGGCAACCTCGCGCATCGACGTATCAAACGGCGAAAGTCCCGCCGGATCGGCAGGTGACGCTCCAACGTACGGCGGCAGGACGCCAGATAAACTGAACGGCGGAATCATTCGTCATTCCTAGGCAAACAGGGCACAGCCACTACCAATTGTTCATCAGCAATCGGACCAGCATCATATGACAATTCATTGCCCACAACCACCCTCGCCCCTGCGCCGCCTCACACCACCAACCCAACCGGCTCCATCTCCTCCCCCTGCTTCAGCACGCGCCCGATGCGCGCCGCCATCGGATAACCCAATCCACGCAGTTCAGCGACACAAGCCTCCGCCGCAGCAGCCGGCACGCTGGCCAGTAGCCCACCGGCGGTTTGCGGGTCGAAGAGCAGCGGGTAGTTGGGGTGCTGCAGCGCGGCGGCCTGGTTTTTGAGGGCGCGGCGCAGGCGCAGGTTGGCGGGCTGCAGGGAACTCAGGACGCCGGCGGCGACGGTTTCGGCGGCGCCTTCGAGGACGGGCAGGCGGGCGAGTTCGAGTTCGGCGTCGACGCCCGAGGGGCGCGTCATTTCGACCAGGTGGCCGAGCAGGCCGAAGCCGGTGAGGTCGGTGCAGGCGGTGGCGCCGTGGGCGACCAGGCAGGGCACGGCGGCGCGGTTGGAGACCTGCATCGAGGCGAGCGCCGCGTCGATCCAGCGGCCGCGTGCCTTCAACTGCGCGTGGGCGGCGAACAGCGTGCCGGTGCCGATGGGCTTGGTCAGGATCAGCACGTCGCCGGGGCGCATGCCGCCCTTGCGCATCACGCTGGCCAAGCCTTCATCGACCAGGCCGTTGATGGCGAAGCCGAGCGCCAGCTCCCGGCCTTCGCCGGTGTGGCCGCCGACCAGCGCGCAGCCGGCCTCGTTCAGCACCGACACGGCACCGGCCATCAGTTGGAAGACAGTGTCCTCGACCTTGCTTTCCAGGCCGGGCGGCACCGTGGCGATGGCGGTGGCCGACTGCGCCTCGCCGCCCATGGCGAAGATGTCGCCCAGCGCATGGTTGGCGGCGATGCGGCCGAACAGCCAGGGGTCGTCGATGAAGGCGCGGAAGAAATCGACGGTGTGCACCAGCGCCTTGCCCGGCGGAATGCGCAGCACCGCGGCATCGTCGGGCGCGGCGAGGCCGATCAGCACGTCGTCGCGCGCCACCGGCTGCACGCGCGCCAGCGCCCGCGACAGCACCGTCGCGCCGACCTTGGCGCCGCAGCCGCCGCAGCGCATGGCGATGGCGGAGATGGCCTGCGTCTGCTCGGCTTCGTCGAGCGGAATCGTCTCGCCGGCCGGCGGCGCCTTGGTCATCTGCATCAGCTCGGTGAACTTGCGCATGAAACGGCGGTCGATGCGGTCCTTCCAGGTCCAGACCCAATCGCCGCGCACATAGAACACGCCGCGCGAGGCGACGGCATGCCGGTCGCCGGTGCTGATCAGCGCCAGCCAGCGCCGCTGCGGCCGGTAGCGCACCAAGGGCTGGCGCGTCAGCGTGCGGCGCAGGTTCTCGGCCAGCGGTTTGGCCATGCGCACGGCGAAGACGCCCGCCTTCTCCAGCGGCTGGCCGACCATGGCGGCGCAATCGCCGGCGGCGAAGACCAGCGGATCGGTTTCGCTTTGCAGGGTGTCGCGCACGCGGATGAAGCCCGCCTCGTCGAGCGCCAGCCCGGTGTCGCGCAGCCAGGCCGCGCCGCCGGCCTGGGTGACCCAGACGATCTCGTCGGCGGCCAGCGATTCGCCGCCCTGGGTCTGCAGGCGGCCGACCGAGACCTGGGCGACCTCGGCGCCGCGATGCACGACCACGCCGCGCTCGGCCAGCACCGTCTCGAAGGCGTGGCGCACCATGGCGTTGTGGGTGGGCAGGATCTGCGGCTCGGCGGAAAACAGGTGGCAGCGCAGTTCGTCGGGATTGCGGCCGAGGGCGGCGAGTTCCCGGCGCAGCCGGTATTGCATGGCCAGCATCAGCTCGACGCCGCCGGCGCCGGCGCCGACCACGGCGAGGGTGGTGGTGCCGGCATGGCGGCGGACGCGCTCGAGCAGCGCCAGCCAGCGTTCGTTGAAGCGGCGGATCGGCTTCACCGGCACGACGTAGAGCGCGGCGCCGGCCACGGCATCGAGCCGCGGCGTCGAGCCGATGTTGATCGACAGCACGTCGTAGGGCAGCGGCGGGCGGTCGCGGCACAGCACCGTGCGCGCGTCGCGGTCGATGCCGACCACTTCGTCGCGGCAGTAGCGCGCGCCGGCAAATTCGGCCAGGCGGCGCAGGTCGATGTGCACCTCGTCGAAACCGTAGTGGCCGGCGATGTAGCCGGGCAGCATGCCCGAGTAGGGCGTGTCGGTGTCGGTGCAGATCACCGTCAGGCGCACGCCGGGCAACGGGCGCATGGCGAACATGTGCAGCACGCCGACGTGGCTATGGCCGCCGCCGATCAGGACGATGTCGCGCAGTACGGGCGTGGCGGCGGCCTGCATTCAACGGGCTCCCAGCAGGTCATGGACGAGTTGCCGCACGGCGGCCCGCTCGGCGGCGGGCGCGAAGAGCGGCGCGCGGCGCGCGCATTGCGCGGCGAGCTGCGCCAGCAGGTTCGGGGTGGCGTATTGCGACGACTGACTTTCGCGGCAGCGCGCGAGCAGCGCGGCCAGCGCCGCGGCGTCGTTCCACTCGAAGTAGCCGCCGTAGTCCGCGCCGAGCATGCCGACGTTGCCGTCGATGCGCGAGGCCAGCACGGGCGTGCCGCCGGCGATGGCCTCCATGACCACGTGGGCGCCGCCCTCGATGCGGCTGGCGTGGACCAGCACGTGGGCGCGCTGCATGCGGCGCCGCACCGCCTCGTGCGGCAGACCGCCCAGCCAGCGGTAGTTGGGCGCGGCGGCCATAGTGGCGCGCGCCGCTTCGCCCAGCGCCGGGTCGAGCACCGCGCCGACGTGGTCGATGCGGATGTCGCGCCGGTCGGCCAGCAGCCGCGCGGCGGCATAGAGCGTGGCGGGCGACTTCTCCTCGCGCAGGTGGCCGACCATCAGGGCGCGTAACTGGCGCGGCGACTTCGCCAGCGCCTGCCGCGCGGTGGTGGACTGGAAGATGACGCGCGCCTTGGCGCGCACCGCTTCCGGCAGCGCCAGCGGGCCGCGCTCCTGCAGCACCACCAGCACCCGGGCCAGCGCCAGCGAGCGCTGCGCCGCAGCGTCGGCCTGGATGTCGCGATAGAGGTCGGTGCCGGTCAGCACCAGCGCCGCACCGCGTTCCGGATGCGCGTCGGCCCAGGCGGCGATGGCCGCGGCGGAGCGGCGAGCGTGCAGCGCGATCATCGCCGCGTCGCCCCGGTACAGCGCGTCGGGCCATTGTTTGACCAGGCGCACCGTGAATTCCCCCGCCAGGTGCTGCTGCCAGCGGCGCGCCGTCCGCCAGTTGCCGTTGTTGTCGTCACGCAGCGCCGGCGTGACGATCACTATCTGGCGTGTCTGGGGCATACTGGCAAGCCTATTCATACGTCAAGGGGGCCACCATGGACATCACCCCGGCCATCGCGGCGCGCACCGGCCGCCGCGACGTTCTCGCAGCGGGCATCCGCGCCGCCCGCCAACGCACGCTCGGCCTGCTCGACACCTATGTCGCGAAGCTCGGCGAGGAACTGCGCGTCCCCTACTCCGCCCAGCTCAACCCGCCGCTCTGGGAAGTCGGGCACGTCGCCTGGTTCTACGACGTCTGGCTCGCGCGCAGCCGCCAGCGGCGCCTGGGCCTGGCCTGCGACCCCGACCACGAGCGCCCGGTGGGTCGCCTGGCCAACGCCGACGCGCTCTACAACTCCAGCCTGGTCAAGCACACGATCCGCTGGAGCCTGCCGCTGCCCGACCTCGCGGCGACGCGCGCCTACCTCGCCGACAGCCTGGCCGAGACGCTGGCGCTGCTGGCCGGCGAACCGGAGACGCCGGAAGCGCTGTACTTCTACCGGCTGTCGCTGTTCCACGAGGACATGCACGCCGAGGCCGCCACCTACATGGCGCAGGCGCTCGACATTCCGCTGCCCGCGCCGCTGCGGCCCGCCGAGCGTGCGCTGCCGGCGGCCACTGACCTCGCCCTGCCGGCGACCATCTGGCGGCTCGGCTACGACCAGCCCGGCTTCGCCTTCGACAACGAGCTGCTGCCCCACGACGTCAAGCTCGATGCCTTCGCCATCGACAGCACGGCGGTGAGCTGGCGGCGCTTCCTGCCCGCCATGGAGGCCGGCGCGGTGAACATCCCGCGTTACCTGCGCCAGCGCGGCGGTGCGTGGCAGGCGCTGCGCTACGGCAGTTGGGAAGCGCTGAACCTCGATGTCGCCGCCCTGCACCTGACCTGGGACGAGGCGCAGGCCTGGTGCGCCTGGGCCGGGCGTCGGCTGCCAAGCGAGGCGGAATGGGAGTACGCAGCAATGACGGCGCCGGGCTTCGACTGGGGCGACGCCTGGGAATGGACGGCCAGCCGCTTCGCGCCCTTCGACGGCTTCGTCGCCCATCCCTACCGCGACTATTCGCGCTTCGGCTTCGAGGAGCATCGCTACGTGCTGAAGGGCGCCGGCCGCGCCACCGCGCCGCGCATGGCGCATCCCCGCTACCGCAACTTCTTCACCGTCGAGCGCAACGACATCCATACCGGCTTTCGCAGCTGCGCCTTGTAGCGGAAAGTCAGCCATGGCGATGCGCCTCGTCATGGCCCCGGCTCAGGCAAACGCGGCGAACACCGCGAACCACTGGCCGGCGTCGGTCCAGCGCCGCAGGCGCGTGAAGCCGGCGCGCTCCAGCAGCGCGGCGAAGTCGTCGCTGCGCCACTTGTAGGAATTCTCGGTGTGCATGCGCTCGCCGGCCGCGAAGCGCCGCTCGCCGCCGACCCAGCTCACCCCCAGGTCGCAGAGCGCTTCGAGGTGCATTTCGATGCGTGAAGCTTTGGCATTGAAGAAGGCCACATGCCGCCACTCGTCCACCTCGAAGTCGGTGCCGGCCAGGCGGTTCAGGTGCAGCAGCATGTTGCGATTGAAGGCGGCGGTGACGCCGAGCGGGTCGTCGTAGGCCGGCTCGAGGATCTCGACCGGCTTCAGCAGGTCGACGCCGATCAGCAGCGCACCGCCCCGGCAGGCGGCATGCGCCTGGCGCAGGAAGGCCTGCGCCTCCTCGGGCGTGAAGTTGCCGATGCTCGAGCCGGGATAGAAGAGCGTCAGCGGCCCGTCGCCGACCTCGGCAGGCAGGCGCAGCTCGGTGGAGAAATCGAGCCCGACGCCGAGCATGTCCATCGCCGGATGCTGGCGCTGCAGGTTCTCAAGCGAGGTGCGCAGGTAGCCGGCCGAAATGTCCACGGCGACGTAGCGCTGCACCTGGAAGGCGTCGAACAGGCGCGCGGCCTTTTCGCAATTGCCGGCGCCGAGGTCGACCAGCGTCGCCACCGGGCCGAGCGCGACGGCCATGGCCGCCGACTCCCGGCTGAAGATGGCCGCCTCGGTGCGGGTCGGGTAGTACTCGGGCAATTCGGTGATGGCGGCGAACAGGCGCGAGCCGAGCGCGTCGTAGAGGTACTTGGGCGCGATGCGCGCCGTCGGCGCGCTGAGCCCCGCCAGCAGCTCCCGGCGGATGGCCGCCGGATCGTCGCGGGCGATCTGGATCAGGCGCGGGGTCTTCATGCGGCGGTCTCCAGGGAAATCGCCGGCAGCGGCAGGGCGGCGATCGCCGGCTCGTGATGCACATAGGGCACTGGCCAGCCGAGGATGCGGCTCGCCTCTTCGCAACGCGCCCGGAGGTCGTGGCCGTCGCGCCCGCCGAGATGCAGGATGCCGTAGCGGTAGCTGTCCAGCCACTTGAAGTCGCGGGCGACCTGCCCGGGCGACTTGGGGAAGTCGAACAGCATGGCGTCGGCGAAGCGCCGCCTGACTTCGTGCCGGCGCTCGACTGCCGGCATGGGCGGCCGCGCGGCGGGATCGAAGCTGCGATAGACGAAGCTCGCCGCCGCGCCTGCGCTCGGCTGCGCGCGCGGCAGCGCCGCCGGATCGCGGCCGTGGGCCAGCTCCAGGGCGACGCGGTGCAGGTCGACGCCGTCGACGCGCAGGTAGAGGTCGGAGAACTGCGAGGCCATGCGCGGGTTGAACTCGATCACGGTCAGTCGATCGTGCGCGGCGTCGTAGAAGAACTCCATGTTGAACAGGCCGTGCGTGAAGCCGACTGCGGCCAGGAAGCGGCGCGCCACGGCCAGCGCCCGCGCCCGGCCGGCATCGGGAATCGCGCAGGGATAGTCGAAGCGCATGAAGGCCTGGGTGCCCGGATACATGACCGACTCGACGATGCCCAGCGCGCGCAGCTCGCCGGCGAAGACATAGCCGTCGAGGTTGTATTGATGCGCATTGGCCGGCTGCTCGAGCAGCATGCGGTGGGCACTGCCGGCGTCGGGCAGGCGGATGCGGGCGATGCGCTCGAAGGGCTCGACCAGGTGGCGGATCACCCACAGTTCCCAGGCGCTGAAGCGCACCAGGGCGGAGAGCTCGTCGCGATTGCGCACCGTGCGCGCCAGCACCGAGAAGGCCGCCTTGACCGGCTTGACGAACACCGGGTAGGCGATGTCGTGCGGCACCGGCTCGCCGTAGCGCGAGGCGAGCAGTTCGAAGCCGGTGTTGGCCTCGGGCGCGACGCGCTGCAGCACCCGGCGCGCATGCAGCTTGTGCTGGCAGGCCAGCACCGCCGCCACCGGCGTGCCCGGCCAGCCCATGCGTTCGGCGAGCAGCGCGGCGGCCAGGGCGCCGAACTGCTCGTGGTTCGAGGTCACCGCCTGCCAGCCCTTGCGCCTGGCTTTGGCGGCCAGCCGGTCGACGAAGCGCTGCAGGTCGAAGTTGATCAGACGGGCGTTGCTGGGAAAACTGAACAGGTCGAAGCCGACGCTGTCGGTGGGGAACTCGCGCGCCCAGCGCCCGTAGCCCGCCTGGTCCCAGTCGTAGTTGAACAGTACCAGGCTGCGGCCTTCCTTCATGCACGCGCCTCCGGCCGGCGCGGCCAGACGCGGCGCGCGGCCTTGAACAGCCACGGCAGCAGCGCCACGGCGGCGAGCGAGAGCAGCACGCCCGGCGACAGGAGGTCGGCGAAGGCCTCGGCCCGGCCGATCTCGGCACCGGCATTGACGTACACGAAAGTGCTGGCCAGCATGCCGGCAAAGCTGACCCAGGCGAAGGTCCAGCCGTTCATGGTGCTGAGGCCGGCGGCGACGTTGGTGATGGCGAAGGGTACCACCGGCAGCACGCGCAGGCTGAACAAATAGGCAGCGCCAGCGGCGGCGATGCGGCCATCGATGGCGTAGAGGCGCCGGCCCAGCTTCCGCTGCGCCAGCGGCCGCAGGAAATGGCGCGCGGCCAGCATGCTGGCGCTGGCGCCGGCGGTACAGCCGGTCAGGCAGAGCAGCGTGCCGGCCCACGGGCCGTAAGCGGCCCCAGCCACCAGCATCAGCATGGACGAGCCGGGCACCGCCAGCATGGCCAGCAGGGCGTGCAGCAGCAGGACCGCTGCCGCCGCGGTGAGCGGATGGCCCTGCACCAGCGCCAGCAGTTCGGCGTGATGTTCGCGCCAGCGCGCGAACAGCCAGGCGCCGACGCCGCTCGTGCCGGCCAGGCCCCAGCCGATGAGGCCGAGCGCCAGCAGCACGGCCAGCCACCACCAGGTGCGCGCAGGGTAAGGACCGGCCGGTGTCGAATCACGCAATGCCATCGGGGTTTCAGTCGGCGATGAACATACTGCAGAGTAGCATTACTGTGGAATACGGCGAACTCCCGCCGGCGGCGCTACTGTCCCGTACCGAAGCGCCTGGCGAGCCAATGGTCGATGGAAAGCGCGCCGGGCCCCTTGGCGATCAGGTAAAGCAGCACCGCGGCCCAGACGCCGTGGGTGGGGTAGGCATCGGGATAGACGAAGACCTGGATGGTCAGGGTCATGGCCAGCAGCGCCAGCGCCGAGAAGCGCGTCGCCAGGCCGACCAGGATCAGCAGCGGGAACAGGTGCTCGGCGAAGGCGGCCAGCGGCGCGGCAAGTTCCGGCGGGATGAGCGGCAGGCGGAACTCGTCGCGGAACAGCTCGACCGCGGAGCCGGCGAGGCGCGGCGGGCCGAGGCTGAACTCGCCATTCACGATGTCGATGGCCAGGCCTTCGACCTTGGTCTGGCCGGACTTCCAGAACACGGCGGCGATGGAGAAGCGGCCGAGCAGCGCGATGAAGCCGTGCGGAATCCGGTCGAGGAGCGCGATGGGGCGCTTAATCAGGGCGGCGGCCTTCATGGCGCGTCCCCGATGCGCATGACCAGGACGTCGAGGCCTGTGCGCAGCACCAGCGCGACCTCGCCGACCGCCGGATCGATCCGCGCCAGCGCCGCATCGACGTCGTCGGCCTGATGCGCGGCCCACAGCGAAGCCACGGCATGGCGCGAGCAAAGCACGCGCGCGGCGGGATGCAGGTCGAGCGTCGCCGGCGGCCGCAGGTCGGCGTCGGCCAGCAGTGGCGCGATGTCAGCGGTGCGGAGCGGCGCGGCGTCGGCGGCGTGATACACCTCGACGCGCATGAGTTCCAGCCGCGCGAGGTCCGGCAGATAAGGCAGGCCTGCAGCCGGCGCGAAGTCCTCGATGAACTCGGCGAAGCCGGCGCCGTAGTGCGCCATCACCGGCGAGGTCGGCGGCCGCAGGCGGACGAATTCGCGCGCCATGGCGCGGAAGAATTCGATGCCCACCATGGCCTGCACGACCGGATAGGTGTCGGCGAGGGCGTCAACGAGCGAGACGATGACGTTGTTGCGATGGACCGCGAAGCGCGGGCCGGGGTCTGAGCCGTTCCAGGCCCGCAGTCCCGGCGGGCAGTCGAAGTCCCGCGCCAGGAGGGCTTCAGCAAAGGCAGCATGCATGATCGGCTCCTGCCATGACGCGTTCGGCCTGCCGCGCTTCCGCGAACAGCACGGCGAACGCCGGGACGTCGTTGTCGCGCTCGATCAGTGTCGCCATCGGCCCGAGGTGTTCGAGTGTGTGGTGGTACAAGTCCCACACCACCTGCGCGACGGGAGAACCGTGACTGTCGATCAGCAGCGGGTCGCCGGCGGCATCCAGGTCCTGCGCGAAGCCGGCCAGGTGGATCTCGCCGACGCGATCGAGCGGCAGTGCGCGGATATAGGCGTAGGGGTCGCGGCCGTGGTTGGTGCAGGAGACGTACGCGTTATTCACGTCGAGCAGTAGACGACAGCCGGTGCGGCGCAGCACCTCGCCGATGAACTCTGCCTCGCTCATGGTCGAGCTGTCGAATTCGACGTAGGTGGCCGGATTCTCCAGCAGCATCGTGCGCTTGAGGCGCGACTGCACGCGGTCGACATGTGCGCAGACGCGGTCCAGCGTGCCGCGGTGGTAGGGCACGGGCAGCAGGTCGTTGAGGAAGACGCTGCCGTGGCTGGACCAGGCCAGGTGTTCGGAAAACGATTCTGGCTGGTAGCGATCCAGCAGTGCCGCGAGGCGGTCGAGATGCGCCTCGTCGAGCGGCCCCTCGCTGCCGATCGAGAGTCCGACGCCGTGGATCGACAGCGGATAGCGTTCGCGGATGCGGGTGAGGTAATGGTGGAAGGGGCCGCCCGCCACCATGTAGTTCTCGGCGTGCACCTCGAAGAAGCCGAGGTCCGGCCAGGTATCGACGACATCCCGGAAGTGCTCGGGCTTGAGGCCGACGCCGCCCCGGGCCGGCAGGCTCCGGGGCGTGACAGCTTGGCTTGCGGTCATGGTCGGCGCTCCTCGGCTCGGGGATGGATTACATCTTCGCCTTGAACTCGGCCAGTTGGCCGTGGCCGGTCGGCGAGGTCTTGGATGCCGTCTTCTCGCACGTGCCCTTGGGCACCAGCGACCAAGCGTTGGCCTGGTGATCCATCTTCGAGGTGCCGGCGCAGGTGGTGCCGGCGCCCGCCTTGCAGTCGTTCTTGCCCTTCATGGCCACGCCATAACACTTCTCCTTGTCGGCCGACATGTCGGCGGCGACGACGGGGACGGCGGCGACGCTCAGGGCGGCGCCCAGGGCCATGGCGAGGGAAGCGGCAGTGATGCTCTTGTTCATGGTGAATCTCCTTGTCTCTGTTGGTGGTATCTGCGTCGACGCAGGTCGCGGATGCGAGCCTGCTGAGCGTATGGTCGGAGACCGGGCGGATTTCTTACACCACCGTTTGCCTGCCGCGTGCCGATCGGCTTAGCATGGTCGGCGCCACAGGAGGAGGACGCCATGCCCTACGATCCCGAACTGGCCGAGCGTATGCGCGCGGCCCTGAAGACACGGCCCGGCATCGACGAGAAGAAGATGTTCGGCGGCTACTGCTGGATGCTCAACGGCAACATGCTCTGCGGCGTCGAAGTCGGGCGCTACATGTTCCGCGTCGGCCCCGACCGCGAAGCCGAGGCGCTCAGGCGCGGCGCCACCCCCAAGGACATCACCGGCCGGCCGATGCGCGGTATCGTCTGGGTCAAAGCCGGCCTCACCGAAGGCAAGGACTTGCAGAAGTGGATCGACCTCGCCGCGGAGTTCGCCGGAGCGCTGCCGAAGAAGTGAGGGCGCAGGCGATCGCGCAGAGGCGCCGGGCCGGGGCGCTGTTGGCTTCCGCTAGTCGGCCTTGGACTAAACCGCTCGCGCGGTAGGGGTGGTGTGCGACCGTCGCAGGGTGATTTGGGAAGCTAGTGGTTTGCTACGGCAGAAAGCTGCCGATGTTGGAAGCGAGGCAATCCCGCCTCGATTTCCGACAGGAGCAAGCCATGGAAACTCAGAAGCCGGGCATCAGCCCGTTGCGCCAGCGCATGGTCGAGGACATGCGGATGCGCAAGTTTGGCGAGAAGACGCAGTCCCAGTACCTTCGTGCAGTGCGTCAGTTCGCCAAGTACCTCGGGCGCTCTCCGGACACCGCCAGCATCGAGGAACTGCGCAACTACCAGTTGTACCTGGTCGACAACGGTGTTTCGCCGGCATCGCTGAACTCCGCGATCTGCGGGCTGAAGTTCTTCTTCAGCATCACGCTGGATCGCCCCGAGGCGATGGCCAAGATGAAACCGGTGCATCTGCCGCGCAAGCTGCCGGAGATCCTGAGTCCCGACGAGGTGAAGCGGCTGATTGCCGCCGCCGGCAACCTGAAACACCAGACCGCGCTGGCACTGGCCTACGCGACCGGGCTGCGCGTCAATGAAGTGGTCATGCTCAAGGTCGGTGACATTGACAGCCAGCGCATGACCCTGCGGGTTGAACAAGGTAAAGGGCAGAAGGATCGCTACGCACTACTGTCACCGGTGCTGCTTGAACGCCTGCGCGTCTGGTGGCGGGTGGCCCGCGCCCAGGGCAAGATGCTCGACGGCGGCTGGCTGTTTCCCGGCCTGGACCCGGTCCGGCACCTCAGCACCCGGCAACTCAACCGTGCCATCCACGCGGCTGCCGACGATGCCGGCATCGAGAAGCGCATCTCGATGCATTCGCTGCGCCATGCCTTTGCCACACACCTGCTGGAGCAGAAGGTCGACATCCGCCTGATCCAGGTCCTGCTCGGGCACAAGAAGCTGGAAACGACCGCTCTCTACGCCCAGGTCGCCACCGACATCCTGCGCGAGGTGGTCAGTCCATTGGAGAAACTGAACTCCGCGTAGTACCGTCATGGGGCGGCCTGCCCTGGAGGTCGCCGACATCTTCCGCGCCCACGGTCCTCTCTGGCGCGAGCAGCAGGCAGGACACCTGAGCCTCGGTCAGCTCAAGGTGATGTCGGCCATCGAACAGTGTCGCACGGCGACGCTGGGAGGACATGCATTGCGTTGCGATGCCTGCGACCATCAGGAGATCAGCTACAACTCCTGTCGCAACCGGCACTGCCCGAAGTGTCAGGCGCGTGCCGCGCAACGTTGGCTTGAAGCCCGACAGGCCGAACTGCTGCCGGTCGAGTATTACCACGTGGTATTCACGCTGCCAGAGCCGATCGGCGCCATCGCCTACACCAACAAGGCAGCGATCTACCGGCTGCTGTTCGACGTGGCGGCGGAAACGCTGCTGACCATCGCCGCCGATCCGAAACACCTCGGTGCCCAGATCGGCGCCACCTTGGTACTGCACACCTGGGGTTCGGCGCTGACGCATCATCCCCACGTTCATGGCATCGTACCCGGCGGCGGCATTTCCGCGGACGGGGAACGCTGGGTGGCGTGCCGACGGGGATTCTTCTTGCCGGTGCGCGTGCTGTCGCGACTGTTCCGGCGGCGCTTTCTGGAAGAACTGGAGAAGCTGCATCGCGCTGGCCAGTTGCAGTTCTTCGGCGAACACATCAGGCTAGCCGATGCCGGCGCGTTCGCACGGTGGCTGGCACCGCTGCGATCCTGCGAGTGGGTGGTGTATGCCAAACGTCCGTTCGCCGGCCCCGAGGCGGTGTTGGCCTATCTGTCTCGCTACACCCACCGGGTGGCGATCTCGAACCGACGCCTGGTAGCGATGAACGAGCATGGCGTGTCCTTCCGCTGGAAGGACTATCGGGCCAAGGGGCGCACCCGGCACAAGACGATGACGCTCGCCACTGGCGAGTTCATGCGCCGCTTCCTTCTCCACGTGTTGCCGACCGGCTTCCACCGCATTCGCCACTATGGCCTGCTCGCCAACGCCGGACGACGTGGATATCTCGCCACGGCGCGTGCCTTGCTCAAGGTGCCGCCACCTGCGCCGGTCACCGACGAAGCCGTTGCCGTCCCTGTGCCGACCTTCGTTTGCCGGTGCTGTGGCGCCGCCATGCGCGTGGTCGAGATCGTCATGCGCCAGCAGCCGATCCGGGCGCCGCCATGAGCTCCGTCCGGCGGACGTGCCACTCCGCGCGCAATTCGCTACTGTCGGCTTCCGGGATTCCGCTGCCGAGAGCGGACTGTTGCCCGGTACCGCGCAAGTGGCTCGTTTCACAGCGCTGGCCGTGTGCCTTGGCGACTCAAGCGACGGCTACGGCGACCCATTTCCGCCGGGGCGTCGCACCGGGGCGCCAAACCATGAAGGTTTCTTCGGTAGTGGCCGGCATCGAATCCCCATAGGCCGTGCCCCACCCAAACCGCGCAGCAGCATTCCGCGGTTTCCTCCCTGGAGGTTTATTCAACGTCTGCCGATTGGCTTCGGCGCGCGATCAACCCTCGTCACGTTTCGGGCAGACGTCGAACAAACCTAGACCTTTGCGGCCGTTGCAACTAGCCGGTTCATGCTTCGGCAGTTCACCAGTTAGCGGACAGAACGTCATTCCGTATGATTGGTACGACTACGGGGGCAGGTCAATCGGCCAGCGCGACCTCCCGCTGATACGGTTGCGCGCCTGCTCTTGCCTATGCCGCTATTTTTTTCCAGGGAACGTCACGCCCCATGTTTGCGTGCCATAGCCGGCGATGCCGGCAGGATAGCCCTTGGAAACGCCCACTCCAGCTGAGATGGTTTTCTGGTTGCTTGGGTTAACAGAAAAGCCGCCGACCATAGATCCTACGCCGCCGGAAACATTGGTTGCGTAGCCGCTGAAATCATCAAACGTGGGAGCCTCCGTTACAAAGAGTTGTCCGTCTACACCCGCCCCCATGCCTAACCCCAATGTCATCGGCGGTGGCACTTGACCCTCCCCCCAACCGGTCCCGGGATCCGGAGACTGCACCGGAGGCGGGGGTAACGTCCAGATGCTGCCGCCGCCCACGGTCAGGAAAAACGCAACGCTCTCACGATCATCCCCCTCAGGCGGCGTGTGGGTAACGTACATGCCAACGTGCACGTCCGCGACGGCAAAGCAGATGACTAAACACATCATGCCGCCACCGCCGGTCATGACACCAGACGCGGGAAACCTGGGAGCCTGTACAGCCGGAACACTTGGACTGCTACCCGGTCCTGGGGTGAAATTGGGAACACTGCCGGGACTCATCGGAGGCGCAGTTGGGCCGGAGTGCGGCCCGACGGATACCATCGGCACGGTGGCCTGGGTCGGCACAGGACGTGCGCCTTGGTCGTCACTTACGTTGCTACCATTGCCAAAGCCTCCCGAGTACGACATGGCTGGCGCGCCACCCGGACCGCCTGCACTTGTGACGGCCGTCGGCGTGGGCGAAACGGCAGGTGGTGTGGCAGTACTCGATACCGGCTGCGTGGTGTAGATCTTGCCTTCCACTATGTAATCATCAAAACTCACTTTTGTCGCTGGCGGGCTCGCGGCGGGAACGGGGGCCAGGCCATCCGGGTCGACAAAGGCCAGAGGGTTATTTCTCGCGTAGGTGTATCGATTAAATGCCTGGCTGTCGAACCGGTGATTGACCAACGGGTCTGGTGCGAGGAAACGCATCAGCTGCGGCGAATACAACCGCTGCCCGGTGTGAATCAACCCCAGCTCATCGTCGTGCAAGTGGCCGGTAAAACCCAAGCGTACCGGCGAGACCCGTCGTACGTTCTGTTTGCCAAGATGGAGCCGCTGCACGCGCTCGCCAAACGGCGCGTATTTCAAGTATTCAACGACGGCCCCGCTCGAGTCCGTCACCGCGTCAATCGAGCCCAGAGAATCGGACAGCAGGTAGTACACCTGCCAAGTGTTGTTCGAGCCTGTCCAAACAGCTTGCGCCACGATACGCCCATCGGCATGTATGGAATACACCTGGACTTCACCATTGGGATCAACACGTCGCTCGTACCATCTTCCGAGCGTTATGTCGTTCTGGCTGGCGCCTGTTTGCTTGAGCACGCGTTGGCCGGCCGCGTCGTACTTGAAAGCCACGGTCGGCATGTTGCTCCGTTGAATTTCAGCCGGCAGATTCAGTCCGTTGTACGCCAATTTGGCTTGTGGCATGCTCACTAGGTTGCCGTTCCTGTCATAGGCATAAGCCTCGGTACCACCCGCAGTCAACACGCTCGTCACCGCGTGGCGGCCGGCGCCGGCTTCGCCATACTTGTACTGACGAGCCGGATCCGAACCCAGTGGCTGATTCCGTGTCAACAGGTTGCCGACGTCGTCATATCCGTACGCGGTGGATACGCGGACCCGTGGTTGGTAGACGTCCCACGCGATCAGCCGGTCCAGCTTATCGTAGGCAAATTCCTCCATCGAGCCAGTCAGGTGATCTAAGCGCCGGTACAGGTTGCGGTTCTGATAGTAGGCGTACTCGAGGTTCTGCACGGTGGCCTGGCCTAGCGGCCCGCTCTGGATAGTGCGCAACAGGTCATTGGCCCCGTAGGTACGACGCGTGAGGATGCCGTTGCCCAGGCGCTCGGCTGTGACGCGCTCTTGTGCGTCCCGCTTCAGGGCCTGCCAATACACCACCTGCCCCGCTAAATCGGTGACCCGGTCGAGCCGCCCTTCGGCCGTGAAGTGGTTGCGCACCGCAAAGGCCGGTGCGGCTCCGTTGGGAACGGGATAGTGGATGGCCGAAGTTCGACCAAAGTTGTCGTACCCAGCGCGCAGTGAGTAGTCCGCGCCGTTGATTGTCCATGTGGTTTGCTCCGGTCGCCCCAGGGCGTCGTAACGGAAATCAGTCATAACCCGGTCGATGTTGTTCTTGGATTGCGACAGGCTGCCCACGCCACGGCTAGCTTCGTCCCACTTAAAGGTGATCTGACCTTGCTGCGTTGTCGTGGCACTCACCCTTCCGAGCCGATCCGGCGTGTGGTTGATCTCCAGCCCGGATGCGAGCTTGATTTGTGTGGTGTCACCAAACTTGTTAGTGGTAAGCCGCACGGTGCCGAGATCGGGGTCATCGATAGAGGTGCGATAACCAAACACGTCAAAACTCTGGGTCACCCGGTCCGAGTCCGGGTTATGTACCTGTTCCAATTGATTGAGCGGGCCATAGGCAAAGCGGCTGCGGATCACCCGACCGTTGTCGGTCACGTAGGCGCTTTCGGCCACCCGGCCCAGCTCATCGGACGCGAGATAACGCTCATGCTGCTCCTCGTCCTTGCGTGAAAGCTTGAGTCCCTCATACCTCAACCTAGTTTCGGTCCCGTCAGGATGTTCCACCCGGAGCGGCCGGCTCAGGGCGTCATAGTTGGTGCGCTCCCAAACTGGGCTGACCGAAGCCCCATAGGGCCGGGTCTGGCCGATAAGACGGCCCACGACGTCAAACTGGTAGTCGATACCGACCAGCTGGCTGGCAGCGTTATGCCACTCGCGCCGCCGTACCCGGCCCAGCCGATCATGAATGGACGCCACACTGACACTACCGCGCGGGGATTCCGTCAGAAGGAACTCACCACTGCCAGTCATGCCGTAACTGAGCCTAACGTCGCGCCCCTGCGGTAGACGCTTGACTCGCAGGCGTCCAAATCCGTCGTAGGACAGTTGTGTCTCAAATCCGTTGAGATCCACCTGGCGTAACGGCAATCCGAGTCCGCTGTGGTAAGTAGCCGATGCCCTGTGCCCTTCGGGATTCACGAGCAAGGCCACAAACATCTGTTCACCGTCGTAGTCCAGCGTCACCGTGCGCGAGTCGGCACCATCGCGCTGAACCAATCGGACAGGCAACCCGAAGGCGTTTCGCTCGAAAGTGGTCACTACAGACGTTGCCCGAGCCGGATCGGCGTCTCCGGACCAGCCTGCTTCATCCAGTCTCGCAAGCAGGCCGGTTTGATCATCGAACTGCGCGGCAACCACGGTCACCACACTGCGTCCGCTGCGAGCGGCCTGGGTGATCTCCACATGCGCCGGTCGGCCGATCAGCCAAGACCCGACATGGTTGTCGTAACGCGTCGCGCGCCGCCACACGGTGGCCCGCCCCAGCGCGCCGTAGGCGTCAACCGGATAGATCTGCTGCTCGGCCAGCGTCACGTTGTCAAATGCATCGTGTGTTTCGCGCAGCTCCACTTCGCGCAGCTTGGTGACACCCGCTGCGGTGCCGCCCACCACCGGGAACTCTTCTTCCACCAAGCGGGTTCGGTTCGCGTAGGAGAAAAAGTGGCGGGCTGATGGCAACCCGCTTAGCACCAACTGGCACTGGCGCGTTACGGTGGTCCGATGGATACGCCAGGTCGTCTTGGCCTCCAGTAGGTGGGCCGCCGATTCACGCGCCACACTGAAGCCGGCGCAGGGATAGAAGGTTTCAACACGAGTCGTATTGTCGAATCTCTCCTGAACGTGCTGGCCGGATTGCTGATCGTGGTACTCCACGCGGCCAAAGCCAAGCCAGCCTCGGCCAGCCAGGTCGTGACGGCCGTCGTGATACCGATAGGTATGCCGGCGTCCTGTTTTGGTTCCGGAATCGGCGGTGTGCTCCGCTACCAGCCAGGGACCGCGCCTAGTGCAAGCCAGCGGATAGCGGCAAACACCGCCTGTGCCCTGGTCGTGCAGTTTGACAAATGGGCTATAGGTGAAATGGTCGTATCGGCCCAAACCGTCGGTAGCGGTCAACAGGTAATCGTTGGGTAGACTTTGGCGCGTGTACAGCAACAATCGCCCGCCGGTGGCGGTGACAAAGTCAGGCAGCCCGTCGCCGTTGACGTCAAGCGTCTGCGCGGTACGCCAGCCATTGGGAGTTGGGGCGTTGAGCTGGACCGGAATGGCTAGTCCCCGAGGCGCAAAGCCTGTGCCAGTCGACTCGAGCACGGCAAGGCGACGCACACCACCATCTACGTAGCCGCCGAGTAGCATCAGATCGTCTTTGCCGTCGCCGTTAAAGTCGACTACACGTACGCCCGCATCGTAGTCCGAGGTGCAGCCACCAGGGTTGTGCAGCGCGGGTGAGTTGTCAAACGGCGCGGGAACACTCCAGTCGACCGCCGCCAGAAAAGCACGACCGGTGTTGATCGCCACACGAATCACACCTTGGCTTGAATCCAAGTCGAGCTGATCGATCAAGCCGTCGCCATTGATGTCGGCAAACAAGGGCCGGCACTTAGTCAGCAGCGTGGGCACTGTAAAACTCTTGAACTCCCCGCCATCCCACCGGAGAGCGGTTGCACCGTGGGCAGAAAATTCAATGACCAGATCCTGCGCGCCGCGCCCTTCGATATCAATGGCCAGGGCCTCAACCGGCCAGAACGTCAGGGGCCCCTGGGCGCGATAGCTGACCTCGCTGGTCTTGAATTCATCGAAGGCACCACCGAGATTCCGGCGCGCGGCCCAGCGCAGGCCACCGGGTGCGCCCGCCTCGCCTATGGGTTTGGCCAGATCCGGCAGGCCGTCGCCATCCAGATCAAGTACATAACTCTCGCGGTAGACGCGGGTGTAGGTGTCTAACGGATCGGGAAATTGCTGAAACCCGGTGTCGGTGGCCCGGTAGATCTGGCTGCGGAACAGTTCAGGGGGACTGGCCCCACCGCCCGAGCGCGGACGCTCGCGCACCATGAAGTCGGCGTGGCCGTCCGCGTCAAGATCCACCAGCCGGCCCTCAGCTTCGCGGGCCTGAGCACCGGCGTTGGGGTCACGTGGCTCGCTTGATGGGCCGGGCTGTGCACCGCCTAGGGCGGTGGTATTGCTGAGGCGGAATTGCCAAGTCTGGCCCTGACTTTCGCGCAGCAGGGCATCGTCGAGACCATCACCGTTGATGTCGCCGGTGTGGATGATCGCCTGCGAGTTGGGAGCCGACGCATTGCCACTCGCAGAAAAGGCGCCCAAGTCCTGCAACTGCAGGTTCGGCGTGGGTTCACTCCACTGGAGAGTGGTCGGTTTCAGACAGACGCCTTGGCCGTCGCACTCCGTTAGATTGGCAAGCAGGCTACGTCGGCTTAGTGTGGACGTCCGGTACACCAGCCGATACTCTCGCAGCAACTCGGTGCGGTTACCGCTTCTTTCGTGGACCTGGATCTGTGTCAGGCGGCGCGTAACTACGGTTCGTAGCCCGCCAGAGAACTGTTCAGAGGCGTCTGGCCGACTGCCGTAGGTGAACTGAACCAGGCGAGTGGGCGCCAACGGCTGATCACCGTCATGCCCGGTGTAGGCAATTTCCACCGGAAACTGTTCATAGCCATGCGCGATCTCATCCACACCGTAGCGAACGGTCAGGAAGTTGCCGGAACGGTCCTCGATACGCGACAAAGCCCAGGCAGCCACCACCGAATGATCATAGGTGGTTTCAACGGTATACCGCGGTGGGTAACCCGTGGCACCGGCCAGGCGTGAGTTGGCCACCCGCCCCTCGAGCCGCGCGTCTGCGGTAGCACCGAAGGTGAGGATCTTGCCGTCCTTGAGGTATGCTCTGAAGAATCGTGGCCCCTGCGCGTTGGTCTGGAACGCCACGACCTTGATCTGCGTATCGCGCTCGGTGCGGTACTCAGACTCGTGCTCACCGTACTTGCTCTTGACCCCGTTAGCCCCTCCAACCAAAATCAACCTCTGGCCGTCCAGGCAGTAGCGGTCTCCACCGTCTCCATCCACGAAGCGGACTGCCTTGGCCTCGCCTTCTTGCAGCCACGTCCTTGGACAGCGTGTGATCTTGGATAAGCCGGTCAACGCCCAACCTACGCCCAATAGCCCGTTGCCCGTCGTACTGCTATATGCCAAGCCAAGAGCCGGCTGCATACCGACTCGCCCTGGCGCCACCCACAAGGGCATAACGTAGTTCGCCTCGCCGAAAGACCCTACCCGGGCCAACCCGCTGCTGCGACCGGCGGCCGTGCCCTTGAAGGTCTCCGTCGGAAGCAAACTCTGGGCGGCGGCGGGCAAAGCCAATGCAAGCCCGAACGCGATTAAGAACGCGCGCCGCCGGCTTATTTCCGTATGGCAGTTCGACACCCTTGAGGCAGTACGAACCGGAACGGGCATGAAGTCTATGGTCATGGGAAGAGGGTGGCCGCCGCCAGGTGGAACATGGAGTCGAATGTCGGTTGGAGCACTTTGAGGTTTGAGTTACGGACGGCTGCGCAACGACAGTGCCATATTATGCTTCGCATCGTAGCCAATTGTGAACCACCTCCGGTGTTTCCGTGGGCCGTGCTGATCGATTTGCGCCAAGTTACAAGGTTGGCATGACGACGCCGCGGCGCCCAGGGAAGTCAGACACTAAGGCTCAGTGGGCCGCGGACTGGGTGACGTCGACCGGGCACTGCGCATGATCATCGCCGGTGGTGACAATTTCCGTGTCGTCTATCAATCAGGGCTCCTGCGGTTATGTGCCCCCGGGTGCTCAGGAGCATTCATAGACTCAGAGCAGCGCTTTTCGGTAAGCGGCCACTCAGACTTGTCGGCCGAGGTCTCTTTTGCCGGACATGCTTGAACGGCAGCAATGGGAAGTGCTGCCGTCGCTCGGCTGACTCGTCCCCAGTGACCGTTGAGGCCGAGCACCAGAACCCCGTGTAAAGCTGCCTAAAGCCTTTTCTCCTGCCCAGGAGGCGTACCACCACGACTGACTTCCCGGCTCAGACCGGCCCGGTGTACTCGCCGCGCGCGGGATAGTCGTGCTTCTGCACGAAGTCGATGGCGGCGAGGATTTCGTCGAAGTGCGGGCGAGCGAAGGGCATGGTCTGGGTACTGGCCCAGTAAAGCGTGCGGTCCGGGCGGACGAGGAAGAGGCCGGGCTCGGAGAACAGCGGCGGTTCCTCGATGCCGATCGAGGTCTTGCCGCGCGACGTGGAGATGTTGAGGCCCCAGTCGCGGGCCGCGGCCAGGGCCAGGCCGTAGCCGAAGCGCAGGCGCTGCGCGCCGATCTTGTTCGCCATCTCGCGGGCACGCCCTTCGCCATCGGAACTGATGGCGATCACGCGCACGCCGCGCTGCTCGAATTCCGGGACCAGGCGTTCCAGTTCGGTGAGGTACTTGGTGCACACCGGGCAATGCAGGCCGCGATAGAACACGATCATGTCGAAAGTCAGCGGTGGCGCTACGCCGAGCGCGAAGCGCGCGCCATCGAGCGTGGCGACGTCGAGCGCGGGTACGGGCTGGCGGGGCAGCAGGGTCATGAGGGTCTCCTGGTGGATTCGTTGCCGCCCCTGCCGGCTTCCCCGATGATCCTGGCCAGGGCGTCCAGGATATCGATCGGCATCGGAAAGACGATGGTCGAGGTCTTGTCGCCGGCGATATTCACCAGCGTCTGCAGGTAGCGCAATTGCATGGCCTGCGGCGACTGCGCCAGCACCCTGGCGGCCTCGAGCAGCTTTTCCGAGGCCTGCATCTCGCCCTCGGCGTGGATCACCTTGGCGCGCCGCTCGCGCTCGGCCTCGGCCTGACGGGCGATGGCGCGCACCATCGATTCGTCGATGTCCACGTGCTTGATCTCGACGTTGGCCACCTTGATGCCCCAGGAGTCGGTCTGCGCGTCGAGGATTTGCTGGATGTCGACGTTGAGGCGTTCGCGCTCGGCCAGCATGTCGTCCAACTCGTGCTTGCCGAGCACCGAGCGCAGCGTCGTCTGCGCCAGTTGCGAGGTCGCTTCGAGGAAGTTTTCGACCTGGATGATGGCCCGCTGCGGATCGACGACGCGGAAGTACACCACCGCGTTGACCTTCACCGAGACATTGTCGCGCGAGATGACGTCCTGGCTCGGCACGTCCATCACCACCAGGCGCAGATCCACCCGCACCATCTGCTGCACGCCCGGCACGACCAGAATGATGCCGGGCCCCTTGACCTTCCAGAAGCGCCCGAGCAGGAAGACCACACCGCGCTCGTACTCGCGCAGGATGCGGATGCTGGATACCGCCAGCACGACGAGCAACAGCAGAGCACCGGTCCAGCCGAGGTCCCAGATCATGATGTGCCTCCCTTGTCCTGTGGTTCGACTTCCAGGGTCAATCCCGCCACGGCCGTGATGCGTGCCTGCGCGCCGCGCCGCAGCGGCGCCGCGCTGCGTGCCCGCCAGCGCTCGCCGCTGGCCCGCACCCAGCCTTCGTCCGCGATGTCCTCCAGCGCCACCGCCGTTGCGCCGATCATCGCCTCGACACCGGCGACCGATGGCCGCTGCCGCGCGCGCAGGGCGAAGGTGCCGATGCCGAACAGCAGCAGGGCGCTGGTTGCGGCCAGCGGCACGACGAAAGCCAGCGAGATCTCCAGCCCCGGCACGTCGCCGTCGATCAGCATCAGCGCGCCGGCGACGAAGGCGGCCACGCCGCCGATGCCGAAGGCGCCGAAGCTGGGCACGAAGGCCTCCGTCGCCATCAACGCGATGCCGAGCAACAGCAGCAAGGCGCCGACGGCGTTGATCGGCAGCATGGCCAGCGCGTAGAGCGCCAGCAGCAGGCAGATGGCGCCGACGATGCCGGCCACGCCGAAGCCCGGCGTGTAGAACTCGAACAACAGGCCGTAGACGCCGAGCATCAGCAGGATCAGGGCGATGTTGGGATCGGCGATGGAGGTCAGCAGGCGCTCCTTCCAGGTGTGCTGGATGGTCACCACGGTAGCGCCGGCCAGCGCCAGCGTCGTTTCGCCGGCGGCGAGCTTCACCTTGCGTCCCTCGGCCTGGCGCAGCAGGTCGGGCAGGTCGGCGGCGACGAAGTCGATCACCTTCTGCCTGTGCGCTTCCTCGGCGGAGAGGCTCTCCGCCTCGCGCACCGCGCGCTCGGCCCATTCGGCATTGCGCCCGCGCAGTTGCGCCAGACTGCGGATGTAGGCGGCGGCATCGTGCATCGACTTGCGTTCCATGGCGCTGCCCTTGCCAGCCTCTGGCTTGTCGGCGCCCGGCTTGCCCGCTTCGCCGCCGATGCCGATCGCCACCGGCGTCGCCGCGCCCAGATTGGTACCCGGCGCCATGGCGGCGACGTGGCTGGCGTAGAGCAGATAGGTGCCGGCGCTGGCAGCGCGAGCGCCGGCGGGCGCCACCCAGGTCGCCACGGGCACCGGCGAGGCGAGGATGGCCTGGATCATTTCGCGCATGGCCGAGTCGAGTCCGCCTGGCGTGTCGAGTTTGAGGACCAGCAGGTGGGAGTCGGCTTGTCTTGCACGGTCGAGCGCGCGCAGGAAATAGGCGGCGCTGCCCGGACTGATCGCCCCGTGGATCTCGGCGACCGTCACCGTCGCCGGCATGGCCGGCAGCGGCAATAGCAACAGCATGACAAGGGGAAACAGGCGTTTCATGATCTTCAGCATAGCAGCCACACCAATCCATGCCCGCCGCCCTGTAAGGAAACGGCCCCAGACTCGACTATTCGACAAGCGTGGCGCCCGATCTATCCCGCCCGCTCCTATCTGGAGAAGACCATGTTCGTACGATTGCTGCTGGCGGCTGCCGTGCTGTGCGCGACGCCGCTGTCGTCGCCGCAGGCCGGACAGGCGGACGCTTGCAGCCGCAGCAGCCCGAGGCACACGGTGGCACTGGTCGAACTGTTCACCTCCGAGGGCTGCAGCAGTTGTCCGCCGGCCGACCGCTGGCTCGAGGCGTTGCCGACGCGCCATGCGCCCGACCGGCTGTTGCCGTTGGCCTTGCATGTGGATTACTGGGACTACATCGGTTGGCAGGACCCGTACGCCCAGGCGCAGTTCGCCGAGCGCCAGCGACTGCTCGGCCGCTTGTCGCGCAGTTCGTCGATCTACACGCCCGGCGTATTCGCCGGCATGCGCGAACTGCGCGACTGGCGCGATCCGGCCGCGCTCGACCGGCGCGTGCAGGAGATCAACCGCCAGCCGGCCCGCGTCGGGATTTCGTTGGCCATGCGGCCCGCCGGCCCGCGCCGGATCGAGATCGAGGCGCAGTTCACACCGCAAGAGTCAGCCGTGGCGGCACGCCACCTGCGGGCGGTGCTGGTGCTTTACGAGAACCGGCTCGTTTCCGTGGTGCACCGGGGCGAGAATCGCGGCGCCACGCTGCATCATGACCACGTGGTGCGCTATTGGTCGATTGCCGGGCTCGGCGGCGGCACCGAGCAGCAGAAGGTCGCCCGGGCGGTCGTGCTGCCGCCGGAATGGAAGGCGGCGCAACTCGGCGTCGCCGCCTTTGTCGAAGATACCGAGCGAGGCGAGGTGCTTCAGGCCGTCTCGATGCCGGCATGTCCAAACGTGTTGCCAATAGAATGAAACGACTCCAACGGAGAGAACCATGAACCGTCGCAAATCGCTGCTCACCCTGTTCGGCCTGTCGCTGTTCGCGGCAGGCGCCCGCCCCGGCCTCACCAAGGACACCGCCATGCCGACACTGGTCAAGTCGAAAACCGAATGGGCGCGCCTGCTGCCGCCCGCCGCCTACCAGGTGCTGTTCGAGGAGGCCACGGAGCGCGCCGGCACCAGCCCGCTCAACGACGAGAAGCGCGACGGCACCTTCGTCTGCGCCGCCTGCTTCCAGCCGCTGTTCGACAGCAAGGCCAAGTACGAAAGCGGTACCGGCTGGCCGAGCTTCTGGCAGCCGCTTGAGGGCGCGCTCGGCACGCGCACCGACTACAAGCTGATCCTGCCGCGCACCGAATACCACTGCAGCCGCTGCGGCGGCCACCAAGGTCACGTCTTCGACGACGGCCCCCGGCCGACCGGCAAACGCTACTGCAATAACGGCGTGGCGCTGGCTTTCGTGCCGCGCGAGGCCAAGCTGCCGGAGTTGCGGACGTGAGGGCGCCCATTGCCATGCTCGTCGCGCTGTTTTCGGCGGCCAGCCTCGCCGCCGATCCGGCGCCGCCGCGCAGCGCCACCGCGATCTTCGCCGGCGGCTGCTTCTGGTGCACCGAGTCCGATTTCGAGAAACTGCCCGGCGTGATCAGTGCGGAGTCCGGCTACACGGCCGGCCAGACGGTGAAGCCGAGCTACGAGCAGGTCAGCGCGGGCGGCACCGGCCACACCGAAGCGGTGCGCGTGACCTACGACCCGACGCGCGTCACTTACGGTCAACTGCTCGACCATTTCTGGCGCAACGTCGACCCGACGGTGAAGGACCGGCAGTTCTGCGACGTCGGCCATCAGTATCGCAGCGGCATCTACTGGCAGACCGAGGCCGAGCGCCAGGCAGCCGAGCAGAGCCGCGACGCGCTGCTGAAGGGCGGCAAGTTCGCGCAGATCCACACCGAGATCGAGCAGGCGACGACCTTCTATCCGGCCGAGGAGTACCACCAGGACTACTACAAGAAGAATCCGATCCGCTACAACTACTATCGCCGCGGCTGCGGGCGCGATGCGCGCCTGCAACAGTTGTGGGGCAGCAAGTAGCCATCGCCCCGAGACGGCCATGACCGAGCCCGTCGACACTGTCTGCGCGTGCTCGATCAGGAAGTATCGCCGGCACGCCGCCGGCTACGACGCGAGTTGCGGCCGTACTTGGTCGATCCGGGAACGAACGATCGCAGCGTTGGAATTGCAGCCGGGGCAGCGGGTGCTCGACGTCGGCTGCGGCACCGGCCTGAGCCTGCCGCTGCTGCATGCCGCCGTGGGAACCAAGGGGAGGATCTACGGACTCGACCAGAGTCCCGACATGCTCGCCCTGGCGCGCCGACGCGTCGGCGAACAGGGCTGGACCAACGTCTGCCTGCTGGAAGGCGCGGCCCAGTTGGCGGCGTTGCCGGAGCCGGTGGACGCACTGCTGTTCCACTACACGCATGACGTGCTGCGCTCGCCGGCCGCGCTGACGAGGCTCCTGGCCCTGGCCCGCCCGCGGGCGCGCGTCGCCGTGGCCGGCATCAAGTACTTCCGGGGCTGGCTCTCGCCCCTGAATCCCTGGGTCTATTTCAAGAACTACGGCTACAACGGCGCCCCCGGCGAGCTTCGTTGCCCATGGGACCGCATCGCGCCTTTGCTCGACGACTGGCAGATGACGCCCACGCAGTTCGGCATGGGCTACATCGGCGTCGGCCGGGTCGCGGCGAGCCGCGATGCTGCCGGCGTGGCGCTGCAACCAGGACGATGAACGCTACTGGAAGGCAAGCAGCGCGCGCGCCGATTCGCGCACGGCATTGACGATCAATGCGGTATCGGCTTCCGGCTCCAGGTCCCTGGCCGTTCCCATCCTGCCGGTCGGCACGGCCACCAGGCTGCCGTCCGGCCCGGCCTCGGCGAGATACTCGCCGGAACAACTTCGGCAGTAGATGCGCTCGCCGGCCTGCTGGCCGCGCCGCATGACCAGGGTCGGCCCGCACATGACGCATTCGTGCAGCGGAATGCCTTCGTCGCTGTGGCCGACGACGTGGTCGAGCAGGCCGGCGCGGCCCATGTCGACGAAGCGCCGCCCCTGCTCCCGGTCGAACTGGCGATCGAGGTTTTCCTCGATGATGTCCAGGGCCCTGCCGATCGGCATGCCGCGCCGGTAGGGTCGCGTGCTGGTCATGGCGTCGAAGGCGTCGCAGATGCCGACGATGCGCGCGTCCAGCGGCACGGCCATGCCGCGCAGGCCGCGTGGATAGCCGCGTCCGTCCGGCGTCTCGTGGTGCCCGCGCACCACCGCCTCGGCCAACGCCGCCAGCGGATGGCCGGCCAGCATGCGCCAGCCGACTTCCGGATGTGTCTTGATCACTTCGTACTCCGCCTCGGTCAGGTGGTCCTTCTTGCCGAGGATATGATCGGGGATGCTCACCTTGCCCAGGTCGTGCAGGAATCCGCCGACGGCAATGCGCGCCACATCCGCATCGGGCAGGCCGGCTTGCGTCGCCAGTTGACGGGCGAAGCGCGACACGCGCCAGAGGTGTCCGCCGGTATACGGATCGCGCGCCTCCACCATCCAGGCCATGACCAGCAGGCTGGTCAGCAGGTCCTCGTGATGGCGCAGCGGTCCATCAGTGCGGCCGAGCAAGCCGGCCATGTTGTTCAGGAGCCCCATCTCCCCCCTCATCCGCTGACTTCGTCGGCCCAGTGTAGCAGCCGGTAGTTGAATCCGTGCTCCAGCGTCGGCTTGACGACCTGAAAGTAGGGCGAGACGTCGAAGTCGCGCGGCACGAACAGGCTGTGGTGGCGGACGCGCAGAATCTCCTCGACGCAGTCCGGACAGTCGTCGCGTGCCGCCGCCTTGATCTTCACGACGGGCAGGATCGGATAGCGCACCGCCTGGAAGCACTGCGCGACCAGCGTCGAGCATATCGCGCGGGTCGGATCGCCGCTGCCGAGCGCCAGCATGCGCCGGCGCCAGCGCTGCGGCACCGGTGGCGTGGGGATCAGGTAGCGCAGCAGGTCGATCACGTTGCGCAGGTCGTAGTGTTGGCCGACCCTGGCCAGCGCGAAGGCGACGACTCGTTCGCGGTCTGTCTCGGTCAGGCCGACCGGGCGGCAGATGCGGCAGTGCAGGCCGGCGAACTCCTCGATGCCGACCAGGCGGATACCGGCGACGATGTCGGCCTCGACGAAACAGTGCGGTGACCCGTCCTTGCCGCAATTGCCCACATAGAGCGCGGCATGTGACCAGGTCGACTGCGTCAGGTACTTGATGGCCACGCTCACGCGCGTCTGGCCCTCGACCAGCAGGACGTCGCCAACGCGCAGCGTTGCGGCGAGCAGACCCTGCGGCGGCGGCGGCGAGGTGCCATGCACGTGTGCCGTCCGGCTCAGCCAGCGTCCGAGTCGCCGACCTATGGCGGCAGCGATGGCGGAGCGAGTCGAGCGGAACCACATGACAGCGTCTCCCGATGGGGTGCCCGGCCGGCAACTTGCGACCGGGCTGGCCATTAGTCGCTGCCGGACACCGATTGTTTACACTGGCACGCTGCGGGCCTGTAAGGAGGACGCGGCGCTCGACGACCAATGCAGATTCGGCTCGAAAAGGATAATGCCATGGCAAGCGCGACCATCACCATCAACCACCGCCCCGTCGTCGTCGAATGGACGCCGGCCGCCGCCCGCGAACTGGAGCGCCGCGCGGCGCCTCTCTACGTCGAACTGGAACTCTACTTCTCCTGCCTGGTGAAGAAGTTCGTGCATTTCCGGGAGGATTCGCGGGGAAAGCCGACGGTGCCGGTCGGCAACGGGCTGCACCTGTACTTCCGGCCGGTGACCTCGACGGCTTGCACCTTCGAAGTCGCCGAGCGACTCGGCCGCCAGCCCGAAATGGACATCGAAAGCGTGGCCCTGAGCCATGTCGCGCCTAAGCAGGTGTTCATCGACCACGTTGGCGGGCAGTGGCGCGGCAGCTTCAACTTCTAGGACACAGATGAGAAAGGCCGCCTCGCGGCGGCCATTCCCAACCCTGCTGCGGCTATAACCGCGATGAAGCTAGTGGGTACCGATCCCGCCGACCGGGCCGAGACGACCCTCGACGTAGCGGAGGCGCGCAGCGGCGGCTTCGGACTCGCTGTCACGCACCGGGCCCTGGGCGCCAGCCTTCAGTACCGAGATGCTGGCGCTGAATGAACCGAGATTCACCATGTCGTACATGCTGCGGTCAATCTCGGGAGACTTGCCGGCAGTCCGGAAGTCGCTGAAATAGCCGGGCGCCGAAAAGCCCGCTTCACCCGTGGCGTCGGTCCAGCCTGCGTGGGCGACGCCGATCGTGGCGACGGCGGTCAGGACGGATACGGCAATGCCGTAGCCGATCTTTGCATTGGTCTTGTCTTTCATGATGTTCTCCTTCAGTTGTCTCTGTTGGTTGTGGTCGGCAGTCACGCATCGTTTGCGCTCCTGCTGCGTGATTAGTCGCGCCGCACGCCCGGCTCTTACACTCATGCGACCTGGTAGGCCGCAAATCTTTCGTCGACCACGGTTTCGAACAGGTGATTGGAATAGTTGCTGAGCGTCTTCGCCGCGGCGGCCAGAATGACCTGCAGCGCATCGCGTTCCGTGAAGCCGGCGGCGAGAAACGTTGCGCCGGTGGCGGCCTCCGGCTTGCCGCCGGTCCTGACCAGTTCCTGCGCGAAGGCGAACAGCGCCTGCAGGCGGGCGTCGGGGATCGGCTGGTGCGCGCGGATGGCGGCGAGCACCGGCGCCGGCACGCCGGACATCTTGTCGGCGAGCATGCTGTGGGCGGCCATGCAGTAGTGGCAGCCGTTCTGCTGGCTGATGGCGAGGAACACCACCTCCTGCTCGGCCGGCGAGAAGCCGGAGTGCTGGCGAAATGCGTTGTAGCCATGCAGGTAGGTGCTCAGCACGCCGGGCACATTGACCATGTTGGCGTACATGTTGGGGATGAAACCGACCTGCTTCTGGGCCGCTGCCAGGACTTCCTGCTGGACGGGATCGGCGGTGGCGAGGGAGATGCTGCTCAACTTGCTGGCGACGAAGTGCTGGCTCATGGTGCACCTCCGTAGTGTTTGCTTGCACATGCCCTTTGGGACATGACTGCAGGTTAGTGGCCGGAGTGTGACTTGCGGCTATCATTCGTCTCACGTTCATAACCATTCGCACGCCACCATGGACACTCCGGACAACATTTCCCGCCTGCTCGAACATGTCGGCCTGCGTGCGACGACCTTCTACGTAGGCCCGCTGTGCGGGCTGCACGACTTTGGCGCCAAGGAGGGTGTCGGCCACCTGCACGTGATCCGCGGCGGCGAACTGGCCGCCGTGCAGGCCGGCCAGCGCCGGATCGTGGTGCGCGAGCCGACGCTGCTGTTCTACCCGCGCCCGGTCGACCATCGGCTGGACATTGCCGCTCGCGCTTCGGCCGACGTGTTGTGCGCCAGCGTGCGCTACGACGCCGGGCTGGACAATGCCATCACGCAGTCGTTCCCGACGGTGGTGGTGGTTCCGTTCAGCGCCCAGCCGCGCCTCGGGCCGACGCTGGCGGTGCTATTCGACGAGGCGGCCGACGACAAGCCCGGCCGCCAGGTGATGCTCGACCGCCTGTGCGACGTGCTGCTGGTACAGATCGTGCGTCATGCCATGGCGCACGGCCTGGTGACGCGAGGGGTGCTGGCCGGACTGGCGCATCCGCGCCTCGGCCGCGTGCTGGTCGAGGTGCTGGATGCGCCCGCGCAACCATGGGCACTCGAATCGATGGCGGCGCGTGCGCACCTGTCGCGCAACGCCTTCGCCCGCCAGTTCCGGGAGGTGGTCGGCTACACGCCGGCCGATTTCCTTACCCGGCGGCGCATCGCCCTGGCGCAACGCCTGCTGCGCAGTGGCCGGCCAGTGGGACTGGTGGCCGGCGAGGTCGGCTACAACAGCCAGCCGGCCTTCTCGCGCGCCTTCATCCGCGAGGTGGGCGTCGGCCCTTCGGTCTGGCTGCGGACGGTGGTGTAAGAGAACGGCCCCGGTGTTCGACCAAGCGAAGTGCGGCATGCCGCGCCCACCCCATGAGGAGAACTCCATGCACAAGAACCTTGCTCTGATCGCTTCGCTGACCCTTGCCCTCGCCGCCTGTGGTTCGATGAATCGGCCGATGGCGACTTCTGCGCTGCAACTTTCGCCTACTGACGCCCACCTGCCGCCCGGTGCACGCGGCGATTTCCAGAAGGCCGCCACCGGTCAGGTCTTGCCTCACCACCTCGGCCTGATGCTGCGGACCGCAGACGGCGCGCCGCTGAACGGCGTCGGCATTGCGCCGCGCGATCTGAAACTCCAGGCCCGCTACACGGGCGGATTGCTGGTGCAGGACAGCAATGGCGACAAGCTGCTCGATCCCGTCGCCGACAAGGTCGTCGGCGGCATCATCGGCGCGGCGCCGGCCGGCGCCAGAGGACAGTCGGCCACCAGCCCCCGCGGCACGGACGGCAAGCCCATCCTGTCTGGAGAGGTACAGGGCAAGCCGGGATTGATGCCCGTCGAATTCCGCACCGGCGACCAGCCGGGACTCTATCGCCCAACGTTCGAACTGATGGGCGGCAACAGCCACCAATTCACGCTGGAAGCTATTGCCGGCAGGTGAGGGACACGCCGCTCAGGCCACAAGCATCGCCGGTAGCTGCGACAAGTCGCGAATCTCGCCATCCGGCGTGGCCGGGATGCGTTCCGGCGCCTGGGCGGAGCGGTTGCACCACAACACCTTCAAGCCGAAGGCCTTGGCGCTGAAAGCGTCCCAGCCGTTCGAAGACAGGAAGAGGATGTTCTCCGCAGCGATGCCAAGGCGCTCCGGCGCCAGCGCGTAGACTCGCGGATGCGGTTTGAACACGCCGACATCCTCCACCGACAGTACGGCGTCGAAGTACTCGCCGATGCCGGAGTTCATCGCTGCGGCGGCCAGCATGCCCGGTGTGCCGTTCGAGAGTATCGCCCGCTTGATACCGCGCGACCTGAGTTCGGCGAGCATGGCCGGTACTTCGGGGTAGGCGGAGATCGAGAGATACAGGTTCAGCAGGCGGTCGCGCAGCGCGTTGTCCGCGATGCCCAGGCTGGCCATGGCGTAGTCGAGCGCGTCGCCGGTGACCTGCCAGAAGTCGGCGTGACGGCCACCCAACCCGCGGAGCCAGGTGTATTGCAGTTGTTTTGCGCGCCACAGGTCGGAAAGCGCCTGCCAGCGTTCGCCCAGGGTGTCCTGCGCACCGCGCGCGACGCTGCCGACATCGAACAGCGTTCCGTAGGCGTCGAAGACGCAAGCGCGGATGCCGTCGATACGGAGGGCGGCCATCATTGCGCTCCCAGGCCGGTGGCCGCCAGCCAGGCCAGCCCGGCAGCCAGCGGCAGCGTGGCGACCCAGGACAGGACGATGCCGCGCACGGCGGTGCGGTCGACGGTGCCCGCGCTCGCCCCCATGCCGGCGATGGCGCCGACGGAGACGTGGGTAGTGGACACCGGCATGCCGAGCTTGCTGGCGAACAGCACCAGTGTTGCCGTGACGAGGTTCGCCGCCAGGCCTTGGCCGTGGTCCATGCGCGTAACGCGCCGGCTCATGGTGACGGCGACGCGGCGCGCATGCAGCAGGCCGCCCGCTGCCATGACGACCGCGATGGCCACGGCCGCACCAGCGGCATCGAGGGCGCTGCCCGCCAGCAGCAGGGCAGCGAGCTTGGGTGTGTCGTTCACCCCGCGCGCGAAGCAGATCAGCGTGGCCGACGCGATATGGGCACGATCGCCCGCCCGGGCCAGGGAGAGGCGTGCCACCACGCCTGACTTTTCCCGGCACTGCTCGGTCGGCGCGATTACCAACGTGGGCAGGGCATTGCCGACCATCATGGCGCCGACCGGCGGCGCAACGGCGACCGGCGCGACTACGCAGGCGCAATCGTCGGCCGGCAGCCGATTGCCGAAGCGCGACGCAGCGTAGCCGAGCAGCGCCGCGACCATCGGACTGGCCAGCAGGGGCAGCAGGAACAGGCTCGCCAAGGCGGCGTACCGCACTTCGGCACCCGGCTGGGCAAGGCCGGCGCCCACCAGGCCACCGATCAGCGCGTGGGTGGTCGAGATCGGCAGGCCCAGCCGCGTCGCCAACAGGAGGGTGAGCGCGGCGCCCAGGCCGACGGCGGCGATGAACTGCGGCGCGTTCGCCACCGCGTCCGGCACCAGGCCGCGGCCGGAGAACTGCTGGACCAGCGAGCCGGCCAGCCACCAGGAGGCCAGACTGCCAAGGACCGTGGCCAGCGTCGCCAGCAGCAGCGCCCGCCGGTAGTCCAGCGTTTCGCTGCCCCACACGGTCGCAAAACCCTTGAAGTTGTCGTTGGCGCCGTTCCAGTAGACCATGAACAAGGCGGCGGCGATCGGCAGAAACTCCATGGCCCTCTCCTTGCGTGCGACGACTCAGCAGCAGCCGCAGCTTTCTTCGCCGGCGGCCACGCCGGCCTCGCCCGTGAAGGGCAAGGCCTTGCCGCAACCGGCGAAGATGCCGTAGTGGCGCGAGAAGTCGCCCATGAAATCGAAGTGCGGCGCCAGCCGGCTTTCCTTGACCATGCGCCAGGTGTTGCCGCAGACCGGGAAGACGCGGCCGGCTTCGATGCGGTGGTGCTTGTCGAGCACGAAGGCATGCGCCTGCTCGGGGATGCTGCCGCGATAGACGACCGCCTGGCCATAGTCCTCGCAGTCGGACTCGAGCCCGTCGAGCTTGAACAGCCGGTAGGTCGCCGAAAAGAAGCGCAGGTTGCCGAGGCGCGGCGCCAGTTCGGCTTCGGTGACCGCCAGCGGCCGGTCCTCGACGAGGCGCGGATCGTTGAAGCCGGCGCGGCGCGCGACGTCGAGGAAGTCGTTCCAGTAGAGTGCGCCGCCCAGGCATTCGCCGTAGAGCACGGGGTCGTTCCGCACCGACTCCGGGACGCGCCGGTCGGCATAGACGTCGGAGAAGTAGAACTCGCCGCCGGGCTTGAGCAACCGGTGCACGCCGCGCAGCACGGCGTCCTTGTCGGGCGAGAGATTGACGACGCAGTTGGAGACCACCACGTCGAAGCTGCCGGGCTCCAGGTCGAGTTCGTCAAGGCGTTCGATGTAGCCGTGCAGGAAGCGCACATTATCGTAGCCGAAGGCGTCGGCGTGGTACGACCGATGTCGCTCGGCGACGGCGAGCTGCTCGTCGGTCATGTCGACACCGACCACCCGGCCGTTCGGCCCGGCCAGTTGCGCCAGTGCATAGACGTCGCGGCCGGATCCGCTGCCGAGGTCGAGCACGCGACAGCCGGCCAGCAGCGGCGGCGCGACCAGGCCGCAGCCGTAGTAGCGTTCCAGCACTTCGGGATGGATCTTCGCCAGCAGCGGCTTGAGCCAGGCCGGCACGCTGGAAACGTCGCAGCAGGCGGTCGTCTTCAGGTCCGCCGTGCCGGCGAGCTGCTTGCCGTAGTAGTCCTTCACGAGTTCGTGCATGTTGTCTCCTGTTGTGGATGGGCGTCAAGCGCGCCGCCGCAACTGCTGCCCTGGCCGGCGGTGCAGCCGTAGCAGTGGTCGGCGACGCGGATGGCGCGGTTCTCAAAATCGTGGTCGAGCAATGCCGAGAGATGCACGGGGCCGGCGGCGACGCCGAGCGGCATGCCGAGCATCTGGTTGAAATCGCAGTCATGGACGTGGCCCCGCCAGTCCACCGAGATCAGCGTGCGGCACATGACGCCCGGCAGGTTCTCGAGGCGATGCGCGCCCTTCAGCAGGCGCATGTAGTCGTGGAACTCGTGGCGCGAAACCAGGGTGCTGCCGAAACGCTTGATCGGCATGTTGGCGAGCGCGAACAACTGGTTGAAGACGATGCCGTAGCGCGTCGCCAACTGCTCCTTGTAGGCGGCCTCGAGTTGCTGCTGGTCGGGCGGCAGGCTGGGGCCGGTGGGGTTGTAGACGAGGTTCAGTACGCGGCCGCTGCCGGGCAGCCCGTAGCCGAGCGCGTTGAGCCGGCGCAGCCCGGCGAGGCTCGCCGCGAAGACGCCCTCGCCGCGCTGGCGATCGACGTTCTCCTCCAGATAGCAGGGCAGCGAGGCGACGAGCTCGAGCTCATGGCCGGCGAGGAACTCGGCGAGGTCTTCCTGTCCCGGCTCTTCGAGGATGGTGAGGTTGCAGCGATCGATGACGTGCAGGCCCATCCCGCGGGCCGCAACGACCAGGCGCCGGAAGTGGCGATTGAGTTCCGGCGCGCCGCCGGTCAGGTCCAGCGTGGCAACCCCCTGCCGCCTGGCGAAGCGCAACAGCAGTTCCATCGTGCTCCAGTCCATCTCCTCGGTGCGCTTGGGACTGGCGGCGACATGACAGTGGAAACAGGACTGGTTGCAGCGGTAGCCGAGGTTGGCCTGCAGCGTTTCCAGTCGCGCCCGCCGCAGCGGCGGGAAATCCGTGGTCACCAGCAGGGGAAAGGTGTCGTGCATGAGCGCGCTCCGAACAAGGTCGATTCCTTAGTCGGATCGACGCCGCGAATGCTTACACCTTACGACAACTATCGTCGTCGCGACGCAATCCTCGCTATTCGACCGTCACCGACTTGGCAAGGTTGCGTGGCTTGTCGACGTCCGTCCCCTTGACCAGCGCCGCGTGATACGAGAGCAGTTGCAGCGGCACGACGTGCAGGATGGGCGATAACAGTCCGTAATGCTCGGGCAGGCGCAGGACGTGCACGCCCTCCGAGTCATGGAACTCGGAGTCGGCATCGGCAAACACGTAGAGTTCGCCGCCGCGCGCCTTGACCTCCTGCAGGTTGGACTTGAGCTTTTCCAGCAGGGTGTCGTTGGGGGCAATGGAAATGACCGGCATGTCCTTGTCCACCAGCGCCAGCGGGCCATGCTTGAGCTCGCCGGCCGGGTAGCCTTCGGCGTGGATGTACGAGATTTCCTTGAGCTTGAGCGCGCCCTCGAGGGCGATCGGGTAGTGGTGGCCGCGGCCGAGGAACAGCGCATGGTGCTTGCCGGCGAAGCGGCCGGCCCACTTCTGGATTTCCCCTTCCAGCGTCAGCGTCCGGGTGACGGCGACGGGCAGGTGGCGCAGGGCGATGAGGTGCTTGCGCTCCTCCGCCTCGGAGAGGCGACCGCGCAGCTTGGCCAGCACCAGCGCCAGCAGGGCCAGCGCGGCGAGCTGGGTGGTGAAGGCCTTGGTCGAGGCGACGCCGATCTCCGGGCCGGCGCGGGTGAGGAACTTGAGCGCGGCTTCGCGGATCAGCGCCGATTCGGGCACGTTACAGATGGTCAGGGTCTTGCTCATGCCCATCGCCTTGGCATGCTTGACGGCCGCCAAGGTGTCGGCGGTTTCGCCTGACTGCGAAATGGCGACGACCAGCAGCTTCGGGTTGGGCACGGAAGCGCGATAGCGGTATTCGCTGGCGATCTCGACCTGGCAGGGCAGACCGGCGACCTCTTCGATCCAGTAGCGGGCGACCAGGCCGGCGTGGTAGCTGGTGCCGCAGGCGACGATCAGCACGCCCTCGGCGTCCTTCATGATCTCCGGCGCCGCCGTGCCGAACAGGTTGGGCGACAAGCCGGCACCGCCGGCGATCATCTCCAGCGTATTGGCCAGCGCCTGGGGCTGCTCGAAGATTTCCTTCTGCATGTAGTGGCGGTACTGGCCGAGTTCGACCGCGTCGGCCGACAGGCTGGACTCGAAGCTGGGCCGATCGGCCTTGCTGCCGTCCGGGCGGACGATGCGGATGCCGGTGCGGGTGAGCTCGGCGATGTCGCCGTCCTCCAGGTAGATCATCTTGCGCGTCACCTGCAGCAGCGCGGCGGCATCGGAACCGGCATAGTTGCCGCCTTCGCCCAGTCCCAGCAGCAGCGGCGCGCCATTGCGCGCGACGACGATGCGGTCCTCGCCTTCCTTCAGCACGGCGATGGCGTAGGCGCCGGCCAGCCGATTGGTGGTCAGGCGCACGGCCTCGAACAGGTCGGGCGTCGTCTTCAGCGTTTCGTGGAGCAGGTGGGCGACGACCTCGGTGTCGGTGTCGGAGGTGAAGACGTAGCCCTTCGCAGTCAGTTCCTGCTTGATCTCGGCGAAGTTCTCGATGATGCCGTTATGGACGACGGCCAGGCCGCTCGACACGTGCGGATGGGCATTGCGTTCGCTCGGCACGCCGTGGGTGGCCCACCGGGTATGGGCAATGCCGCAGTCGGCAGACAAGCCATCGGCGGCCTTGGCCAGTTCGGCCACGCGGCCGACGCTGCGCAGGCGGTTGAGGTTCGGGTTGAGCACCGCCAGACCGGCGGAGTCGTAACCGCGATATTCAAGACGGGTCAGTCCTTCGATCAGGACGGAGACGATGTTCTTGCCGGCGATGGCCGCGACGATGCCGCACATGTGATCAGCCCTTTTTCTGTTTGACCGGCCGAGTCCAGCCGGGAATGGTTGCCTGCCTGGCCCGCGAGATGGTCAACTGACCGGCGGGTGCATCCTTGGTCAGCGTGGTACCGGCACCGAGCGTGGCGCCGCGGCCAACGGTGACCGGCGCGACGAGCTGGCTATCGGAGCCGATGAAGACGTCGTCCTCGATAACGGTGCGGAACTTGTTGGCGCCGTCGTAGTTGCAGGTGATGGTGCCGGCGCCAACGTTGACGCGGCTGCCGACCGTCGCATCGCCAACGTAGGAAAGATGGTTCGCCTTCGAGTGGTCGGCGATGCTGCTGTTCTTGACCTCGACGAAGTTGCCGACATGCACGTCGGTGCCGAGCACGGTGCCGGGACGCAGGCGGGCGAAGGGACCGACGATGCACTGCGGGCCGACCACGGCGTCGTGGATCACGCAATTGGCCAGGATGCGCGCGCCGTCGGCGATCGTCACCTTGCCTTCGAACACGCAATTGACGTCGATGAAGACGTCGCGACCGCAAGTGAGTTCGCCGCGCACGTCGATACGGTTCGGATCGGCGAGTGTGACGCCCGCTTCCATGAGCGCTTCGGCAATGTTGCGCTGATGGATGCGCTCCAGCGCCGCCAGTTGCACCTTGCTGTTCACGCCTTCGACTTCCCAGGCATGGTCGGGATGCACGGCTTCGACGGTCATGCCCTCACCTACCGCGAGGCCGACGATGTCGGTCAGGTAGTACTCGCCCTGCGCGTTGCTGTTGCCCAGACCGGGCAACCA